>NZ_PSVI01000014.1:0-75434 GCF_002931415.1 Rathayibacter sp. AY1E8 | reverse complement strand
GGAAGACAGGACTAAAGACTGTCGGAGCTGACCGGTACTAATAAGCCGATAACTTGATAATCACTACACTCATACCGTTGTAAAGGCTGGTAGGAGTGGCCAGAGATTGCTTGCGTCCACTTTGTGGTTCCCAGAAGACGGGCACCCCGCATCCTCCTTCGGGAGGAGCGGAACAATTGAATACACGCACGGCGTGTAACCCAGATTTGACCATGTGCCCTCGGGTGCGTGTGTCGCCAGGGTTACGGCGGCCATAGCGAGAGGGAAACGCCCGGTCACATTCCGAACCCGGAAGCTAAGACTCTCAGCGCCGATGGTACTGCAGGGGGGACCCTGTGGGAGAGTAGGACACCGCCGGACACCATTCACGATGGCCACCCAGAGATGGGTGGCCATCGCTGTTTAACCGGTCGGTCTCTGTTCGAGGACGAACAATACCGGCCGGAGCGACGATGACCGTCGTCGCCCGACTCCGGAACGAGGAGCAGCGATGACTCAGCACGACCCGACGCCCTCTCCGGAATCGAGGCCGCTCCAGAACGACTTCGACGTCGTGGAGGAACACGTCCTGTCAGACGAGCTCCTCCGGATCGAGCAGACTCCGCTCGACAAAAGGGCAGCCGGATACGTCCAGCTGCAGGAGCAGCTGCGCATCCGACTCGAGAACGCGGACCGCGACCGATGACCGAAGACTCGCGACTCGACTCGGCTCTCGCCGAGCGGGGCATCGCCCGGTCCCGCACCCATGCCGCTCGGATGATCGCCGACGGTCTGGTGACGGTGGACGGCGTCCCTGCACTGAAGCCCTCGATCCGCGTCCGCGACGATCAGGACGTCGCGGTCGCCGGCCTCGACCACTACGTCAGCCGGGCCGCCCACAAGCTGCTCGCCGCCCTCGACACCTTCGTGACGGTGCGAGTCGCCGGCCGGAACGCTCTCGACGTCGGGGCGTCGACGGGCGGGTTCTCGCAGGTCCTGCTCGAGCGCGGCGCCGCCTCGGTGATCGCCCTCGACGTCGGGCACGCGCAGCTCGCTCCCCGGATCCGGTCCGACGATCGCGTCCACGTGGTGGAGGGGTTCAATGCGCGGGATCTCACCGCCGCCCGGCTCGCCGAAGCCGCCAGGACCGAGATCGTCCCGGACCTGGTCGTGTCCGACGTGTCCTTCATCTCCCTGCGGATGGTTCTGCCTCCGGTCGCCGCCTCTGTGGATCCGCTCGCCGACTTCGTGGTGCTGGTGAAGCCGCAGTTCGAGGTCGGCCGCTTGGGAGTGCGGGAGGGGATCGTCCGGGATCCCGAGCTGCGTCGCGAGGCCCTCTCGGACGTCCTGTGGTCGGCGTGGGACCTGGGGCTCGGCGTCGTCGGCCTGGCCGAGTCGCCACTCCCGGGGGGCGCTGGGAATCGTGAGTATCTGGCGCACCTCCACCGCGACCGCGGAACGATTCCGACAGAATGGAGGGACGCGGTCACCGCGCTCACCACCGGATGACGCGATCGTGTCCGCCGCTGTCGATCGACCAGAAGGACACACCCTCGATGCAGTCCCCTCGTGACGAGCGCAACATCCTCGTCGTCGCCCACACCGGACGGACGGACTCCCTCGATGCGGCGGTCCTCGTCGTCGAGCGTCTCCGGAACTCCGGCGCCCACCCCGTCCTCTGCGCCGACGACAAGGGCGACATCGTCGCGGTCGCTCCGGATCTGAGCGACGTCGCCGTGCTCGGGTCCGACGTGCCGCTCGAGTCCATCGAGCTCGTGTTCGTGCTCGGCGGGGACGGGACCATCCTCCGCGCGGCGGAGATCGTCCGGTCCGGGACGGCCCCTCTGCTCGGCGTGAACCTCGGCCACGTCGGGTTCCTCGCCGAGAGCGAGCGGGACGATCTCGACGACGCCGTCGCCCGTGCGCTCGACGGCGACTACGCGGTCGAGGAGCGGATGACCCTGCAGGTGCGCGTCAAGATCGACGAGGCCGTCGTCTACGAGACCTGGGCGCTCAACGAGGCCACGGTCGAGAAGGGCAGCCGCGAGCGGATGCTCGAGGTCATGGTGGGCGTCGACGGACGTCCGCTGTCGAGCTTCGGCTGCGACGGCATCGTCGTGTCCACTCCGACCGGTTCCACCGCTTACGCCTTCTCCGGGGGCGGCCCCGTCGTGTGGCCGACCGTCGAGGCGATGCTCCTCGTTCCGCTCAGTGCCCATGCCCTCTTCGCGCGGCCCCTCGTCGTGGGCCCGTCGTCGAGCCTCGCCGTCGAGGTCAAGGATAGGACCGACGGCGTCGGCGTCCTCTGGGCCGACGGCCGGCGCGCCTACGAGCTGCCGCCGGGAGCGCGCGTCGTCTACCGGCGCTCGCCCGTGCCCGTGCGCTTCGCGCGCCTGCACGACGCCCCCTTCACCGATCGACTCGTGCACAAGTTCGGTCTCCCCATCCGCGGATGGCGGGGGTCGGCGGAGACGGAGTAAGGCCCGATGCTCGAAGAGCTGCAGATCCGCGACCTCGGAGTGATCGCCGAGGCGACGCTCCCGCTCGGACCGGGCTTCACCGCGGTCACCGGCGAGACCGGCGCCGGCAAGACGATGGTGGTCACGGCGCTCGGCCTCGTGCTGGGCGCGCGCTCGGACGCGTCCGCGGTGCGCTCGGGAGCGAAGCAGGCCTGGGTGTCGGGGCGCTGGCTGGTCCCAGAGCAGGGCCCGGTCGCCGAGCGGGTCCACGACGCCGGCGGCGATCTCGACGGCCCGGAGCTGCTCCTCGCGCGCTCGGTCTCGGCGGAGGGACGCGGGCGAGCCGTCGTCGGCGGCCGGAGCGCACCGGTCAGCGTGCTGAGTGAGCTCGCCGATCAGCTGGTCGTCGTGCACGGGCAGTCGGACCAGATCCGCCTCCGCTCCGCCGCGGCGCAGCGCGAGGCGCTCGACCGGTTCGGCGGACCCGGTCTCGCCGACGCCCTCCGCGACTACGCGAGCGCCTTCGAGCGCTGGCGGGCCAACCGGGAGGAGCTCGACTCGCTCACCGAGGCCCGGGAGACGCGCGCCCGCGAAGCCGAACGGCTCCGCTCCGCCCTCGCCGAGATCGAGGTGGTCGCCCCCCAGCGCGGGGAGGACGTCGAGCTCGCGGCGCAGTCCGCCCGGCTCGGGAGCATCGAGCAGCTCCGACTCGCCGCCGGCGAGGCCCGCGAGGCGATCTCGTCCGAGGAGCTGGACGGGCGGGACGCGCTCGGGCTCCTCGAGACGGCGCGGCGCGTGCTGGAGCGGGCGGCCGAGCACGACGCCGCCCTGCAGCCGACGGTCCAGACGCTCGGCGAGGCGGCGGTGCTCCTCGTCGACGCCGCCGGCGGGCTCTCCTCGTACCTGGCGGAGCTCGACCTCGACGGCGCGCACGACCTGGAGCTGATCGAGAACCGGCGGGCGGAGCTGTCCCTGCTCGCCCGCACCTACGGACCGACGCTGGACGACGTGCTCGACCTGGTGGACTCCTCCGGACTCCGCCTGCTCGAGCTCGACGGCGACGACGAGAGGATCGCGGCTCTCGAGGCCGACACCGCGGCCGACGCGGACCTCGTCGACCGCCTCGCGACCCGGCTGACCGAGCTGCGGACCGCGGCGGCCGCCGAGCTGGGGGAGCGGGTCAGCGACGAGCTCACCGCGCTGGCCATGGCGGATGCGCGCCTGCACGTGAAGGTGACGGCCGCGGGGGAGCCGAGCGTCCACGGGCGCGACTCCGTCGAGATGCTGCTCCAGCCGCACACCGGGGCCGCACCCCGGCCCCTCGCCCGCGGAGCCTCGGGCGGCGAGCTCTCGAGGGTGATGCTGGCGATCGAGGTCGTGGTCGCCGCCAACGACCCGGTGCCGACGTTCGTCTTCGACGAGGTCGACGCGGGGGTCGGCGGAGCAGCGGCGATCGAGATCGGCCGACGGCTCGCGCGGCTCGCCGAGACGTCGCAGGTCATCGTGGTGACCCACCTCGCGCAGGTCGCCGCATTCGCCACGAACCACCTCCGCGTCGAGAAGGGCTCGGACGGCGCGGTGACCTCGAGCGCCGTGACGCAGCTCGACTCCGAGGAGCGGGTGTCCGAGATGGCGCGCCTGCTCTCGGGGCTCACCGACTCCGCCAACGCTCTCGCTCATGCGCGGGAGCTCCTCGAATCGAGCCGAAGGGGCTGATCGCGAGCGGCCCGGGACGACATCGATCCGTCCCGGGCGGTCCGCCGCCGCCGTTCTGCTGTTACGGTGGAACCCCGTGGTGGACTTTACGAACGCGGGCCTTTCCTCTTCTTCTCCCTCGGATCCCGAGGGCTCCTCCGGGTCCTCGACCCGGAACGCTTCGACGGCCGGGCAGGACGCCCCCTCGAAGATCACGAAGCACATCTTCGTCACCGGCGGTGTCGTCTCCTCGCTCGGCAAGGGACTCACGGCCGCGAGCCTGGGCAACCTGCTGACCGCGCGCGGGCTGCGCGTCGTCATGCAGAAGCTCGACCCGTACCTCAACGTGGACCCGGGGACGATGAACCCGTTCCAGCACGGCGAGGTCTTCGTGACCGACGACGGCGCCGAGACCGATCTCGACATCGGCCACTACGAGCGCTTCCTCGACATCAACCTGAACCAGGCCGCGAACGTCACGACCGGCCAGATCTACTCGCGGGTCATCGCGCGGGAGCGCGCCGGCGAGTACCTCGGCGACACGGTCCAGGTCATCCCGCACATCACGGACGAGATCAAGCGGCGCATGCGCCTCCAGTCGGAGGACGACCCGCAGCCGGACGTCATCATCACCGAGATCGGCGGCACCGTCGGCGACATCGAGAGCCAGCCGTTCATCGAGTCGGCCCGCCAGGTCCGCCACGAGCTCGGCCGCCGCAACGTCTTCTTCGTGCACGTCTCGCTGGTGCCCTTCATGGGCGCCTCCGGCGAGCAGAAGACCAAGCCCACACAGCACTCCGTCGCGGCGCTGCGCTCGATCGGCATCCAGCCGGATGCGCTGGTGCTGCGGAGCGACCGGCCCGTGTCGGAGTCGAACAAGCGCAAGATCGCGCTGATGTGCGACGTCGACGAGCAGGCCGTGGTCAACGCCAAGGACGTCGCGTCGATCTACGAGATCCCGCAGATGCTCAACGAGCAGGGCCTCGACGCCTACATCATCGACCAGCTGGGCCTCCCGGCCGGCGAGGTCGTCTGGGACGGCTGGTCGCGACTGCTCGAGGCCGTGCACGAGCCCAAGCACGAGGTCACCATCGGCCTGGTCGGGAAGTACATCGACCTGCCCGACGCCTACCTCTCCGTGACGGAGGCCCTGCGAGCCGGCGGCTTCGCGCAGCAGACGAAGGTCGCCATCCGCTGGATCGCCTCCGACGGGCTCGAGGACCCCGAGGCTGCGGCCAAGGCGCTCTCCGAGCTCGACGGCATCTGCGTGCCCGGCGGCTTCGGCATCCGCGGTATCGAGGGCAAGCTCGGCGCGCTGCGCTTCGCGCGGGAGAACGGGATACCGACCCTCGGGCTCTGCCTCGGCCTGCAGTGCATGGTCATCGAGTACGCCCGCAACGAGGCCGGCCTCGAGGGGGCCTCGTCGTCGGAGTTCGACCCGGAGACGGAGTTCCCCGTCATCGCGACGATGGCCGAGCAGGTCGAGATCCTCGCGTCCGGGGACATGGGCGGCACGATGCGCCTCGGCCTCTACACGGCCGAGCTCGCCGAGGGCTCGATCGTCGCCGAGGTGTACGGCGCACCTGAGGCGGCCGAGCGCCACCGCCACCGCTACGAGGTCAACAACCGCTACCGCGACCGGATCGCCGAGGCGGGGCTCTGGTTCTCGGGCCTCTCGCCCGACGGCCACCTCGTGGAGTACGTCGAGCTGCCCCGCGAGAAGCACCCCTACTACGTGGGCACGCAGGCGCACCCGGAGCTCCGCTCGCGCCCGAACGCCGCGCACCCGCTCTTCCGCGGCCTCGTGACCGCCGCCCTCGAGCGCCAGGAGGCCTCGCGCCTCTTCCCGGCATCGGAGGCGGGCGCCGATGAGTGAGCCGCTGTCGGACGAGCTCGTCGAGCCGGAGGTCCTGACCAGTGAGCGCGTCTTCGACGGGATGGTCTGGGGCGTCCGCGCCGAGACGTTCCGCTACGGCGGCGGCGAGCTGCGCCGGGAGTTCCTCGATCACACGGGAGCCGTCGCCGTGCTGGCCCTCGACGACGAGGACCGCGTCGCCCTGATCAAGCAGTATCGGCACCCTGTCCGCACCCGCGAGTGGGAGATCCCGGCCGGCCTGCTCGACGTCGAGGGCGAGGATCCCCTGGTCGCCGCTCAGCGGGAGCTGGGCGAGGAGACGGACCTGCAGGCCGAGCGCTGGGACCTGCTCTCGGAGTTCGCCACCTCGCCGGGCGGCAGCGACGAGGTCATCCGGATCTACCTGGCCCGCGGGCTCTCGTCCACAGGCTCCGCCTTCGACCGCGAGGCGGAGGAGGCCGACATGGAGCTGCGGTGGGTGCCGCTGGACGAGGCGGTCGAGGCGGTCCTCGCCCGCCGGGTGCAGAACCCCTCGCTGACGATCGCGGTGCTCGCGGCGCACGCGTTCCGCTCGCGCGGCTGGGACGGGCTGGGCGACGCGTCCTCGCCGTGGACGCGCCACCCGCGGGTCCGCCACCCCCGGGGGTGAGTCCCCGCGCCTGCGCCGAGGCGTACCTCCGGCAGGCGAGCGTGGAGCGCGGGCTCTCGGCGCACACGCTCGCGGCCTACCGGCGCGACCTGGAGCTCTACCTCGGCTGGCTCGAGGAGCGCGGGACCGTCGATCTGGCGCAGCTCGGACGGGTCGACGTGGGGGAGTTCTCCTCCTGGCTGGCCGCACGCCCGGAGCGGCCGCTCGCGGCGAGCTCGCGCGCACGGATCCTCTCGAGCGTCCGAGGGCTGCACCGCTTCGCCCTCGAGGAGGGGGTCGTCGCGGACGACGTTGCCCGGGACGTGGTGCCGCCGAAGATCCCGATGACCCTGCCGAAGGCGGTCACGGTCGAGCAGATGGCGGCGCTGCTCGACGCGGCGCGCGGCGAGGAGCTCGCGGACCTGCGGGACCGGGCCCTGCTGGAGCTGCTCTACGCGACGGGCGCGCGCATCTCGGAGGCGGTGGACCTGAACGTCGACGACGTGGTCGCCGCGGAGGTGGTGCGGCTGACGGGCAAGGGGTCCAAGCAGCGGATGGTGCCGCTCGGCCGCTTCGCCCGCGAGGCGGTCGACGAGTACCTCGTGCGTGCGCGGCCCGAGCTCTCGCGGAGGGGGCGCGCGACGCCGGCGCTCTTCCTGGGGGTCCGCGGGAGCCGCCTGTCGCGGCAGAGCGCCTGGCTGGTCATCCGCGCCGTCGCCGAGAAGGCCGGGCTGGACCGGGAGATCTCGCCGCACACCTTCCGGCACTCCTTCGCGACCCACCTGCTCGCGGGCGGTGCCGACGTCCGCGTGGTGCAGGAGCTCCTCGGGCACGCCTCGGTGGCGACGACGCAGATCTACACGCTGGTGACGGCGGACACGCTCCGGGACGTCTACACGTCCGCGCACCCGCGAGCGCGGCGCTAGAGCCGCGGCCCCGCGCGGCGGGGCGCGGCGGCCGGGGAGCGGGGCGCCGGTACACTCGTCGGAGGCCGCGCGGGAGCGCACGCCGCCACGGAAGCGAGGACGACGCAGGTGACACGCAAGACGGACGACAAGGCCGAGCTCACCGGTCTCGAAGCCCCGACGCTCGGCCCGACCGGCCGCCCCCTGCGCGACTTCCCGCTGCCGGTGGAGCTCACCGGTCACGGCCCCGCTCGGATCATCTCGCTCTGCAACCAGAAGGGCGGCGTCGGCAAGACGACGACGACCATCAACCTGGGTGCGACCCTCGCCGAGTACGGCCGCCGGGTGCTGGCCATCGACTTCGACCCGCAGGGCGCCCTCTCGGCCGGCCTCGGGGTCACGACCTACGACGCCATCACGATCTACGACCTGCTCCTCGGCACCGTGAAGGACCCGGCCGAGGCGATCCGGAGGACCCGCGTGCCGGGCCTGGACGTCATCCCGGCCAACATCGACCTCTCCGCCGCCGAGGTCCATCTCGTCAACGAGGTCGCGCGCGAGCAGATCCTCGCTCGCGTGCTCCGCAAGGTGAGCGCGGACTACGACGTCATCCTGATCGACTGCCAGCCCTCGCTGGGTCTGCTCACGGTCAATGCGCTCACCGCGAGCCACGGCGTCCTCATCCCGCTCGAGTGCGAGTTCTTCGCGCTGCGCGGCGTCGCCCTGCTGATCGAGACGATCGACAAGGTCCGCGACCGGCTCAACCCGGTGATCGAGCTCGACGGCATCCTGCCCACGATGTACGACTCCCGCACCCTGCACTCGCGTGAGGTGCTCGACCGGGTGGTCGACGCCTTCGGCGACAGCGTGCTCGAGACGGTGATCGGCCGCACGGTGAAGTTCCCGGACGCCAGCGTGTCCGGCGTCCCGATCACCCAGTTCGCGCCCGAGCACAACGCCGCGAAGGCGTACCGCAAGCTCGCCAGGGAGCTGATCTCGCGTGGCGCGGTCGCCTGAGGTCCTCCTCGAGGAGCGCGCCGCTCCCACCGGGTTCCACCTCGCGCTGACCAACTTCGAGGGTCCGTTCGA
Organism: Rathayibacter sp. AY1E8; assembly: GCF_002931415.1. NCBI lineage: Bacteria > Bacillati > Actinomycetota > Actinomycetes > Micrococcales > Microbacteriaceae > Rathayibacter > Rathayibacter sp. AY1E8. The sequence goes on along the minus strand of NZ_PSVI01000014.1, from coordinate 66,824 downwards.
CCTCCTGCTGAGCCTCATCGCGAAGCAGCAGGTCGACATCACCGAGATCGCGCTGAGCGCCGTGACGGACGAGTTCCTCTCGTACCTGCACGGGATCGACTCGCTCGAGGGGCTGGACCGCGCGTCGGAGTTCCTCGTCGTCGCCGCGACGCTCCTCGACCTGAAGATCGCCGGACTCCTGCCCCAGGGCGAGCTCGTGGACGCGGAGGACGCGGCGCTGCTGGAGGCGCGAGACCTGCTGTTCGCCCGGCTCCTGCAGTACCGGGCCTTCAAGCAGGTGTCGTCGTGGTTCGCCGAGCGGATCGCGATCGAGACCGCCCGCCACGTGCGCGACGTGCCTCTGGAGGAGGAGTACCGGTCCGCGAAGCCGGAGCTCGTCTGGACCCTGTCGCCCGCCGACTTCGCCGCCCTCGCGACCGTCGCCCTCGCTCCGCGCGAGCTGCCGACGGTGGGCCTGGACCACCTGCACGCCCCGCAGATCAGCATCCGGGAGCAGGCCGCCCACGTCGTGGCGATGCTGCGCGCCCGCGGGAGGGCCACCTTCGGCGAGCTGATCGCGGACGCCGACGAGAAAGGCGTGATCGTCGCGCGCTTCCTGGCCGTGCTCGAGCTCTACCGGCACGCCGCGATCTCGTTCGACCAGCCGGAGCCGCTCGGCGAGCTCACGCTGCGCTGGGTCGCCGAGCAGTGGAGCGATGCGAGCCTCGCCGCGCTCGGAGCCGACTATGACTCCTGACGCCGGCCCCGGGACCGTCGCGTTCGAGATCGACCGGGCGATCGAGGCGATCCTGATGGTCGCGGACGAGCCGCAGCCGCTCGCCTCCCTCGCGACCGCGCTGTCGAGGCCGATCGCCGTGGTCCGCCAGTCGATCGAGCGCCTGGTAGCCGACTACGACGGCGCCGACGGAGCGATCCGCCGGGGCTTCGAGCTGCGCGAGGTCGGTGCCGGCTGGCGGATCTACGTGCGCCGCGAGTACGACCCGGTGGTCAAGGACTTCGTCCTGACGCAGAACCCGACGCGGCTCTCGCAGGCGGCGCTCGAGACGCTCGCCGTGATCGCCTACAAGCAGCCGGTCTCGCGCGGTCAGGTCGCGCAGATCCGCGCGGTCAACGTCGACTCCGTCGCGCGCACCCTCCTCGGCCGCGGCCTCATCGCGGAGGTCGGCCACGACCCCGAGACGGGCGCGGTCCTCTACGGCACCACCGAGCAGCTGCTCGTGCACCTCGGCCTCACCTCGCTCGACGAGCTGCCGAAGATCTCCCCCCTACTGAGCGACGGAAGAGACGGATTCGATGAGCGCGCCTGACAGCGGCCCCGACGGCGAACGACTGCAGAAGGTCCTCGCGGCAGCGGGGGTCGCCTCCCGACGAGTGGTCGAGGAGATGATCGTGGCGCGGCGGATCCGCGTCAACGGCGAGGTGGCGGACGAGCTCGGCCGCCGCATCGATTCGGCGACCGACCGGATCGAGGTCGACGGGGTCGCGGTGCAGCTGGACACCTCGCGCCGCTACGTGATGCTCAACAAGCCGATCGGCGTCGTCAGCTCGCTGGCGGACGAGAACGGCCGCACCGACCTCAGCCTCTACACGAAGAACTTCGAGGAGCGGCTGTTCAACGTCGGGCGCCTCGACGCCGAGACCTCGGGACTGCTGGTGCTGACCAACGACGGCGAGCTCGCCCACGTCCTCGCGCACCCGTCGTTCGGAGTGACGAAGACCTACATCGCGAAGGTGCACGGGCAGGTCCTCCCGCAGACGATCGCGACGCTGACCTCCGGGATCGAGCTCGACGACGGACCGGTGGCCGCCGACAAGGCGCGTCTCCTCGGCCGGCCGGAGGGCCGCTCGAACGCCTCGCTCGTCGAGATCACCCTGCACTCCGGTCGCAACCGGGTCGTCCGCCGGATGATGGCGGCTGTCGGCCACCCGGTGATCGAGCTCGTCCGCCGCCAGTTCGGGCCGCTGCACCTGGGCACCCTGCGCTCGGGCGATCTGCGCGACCTGACCCGGGAGGAGCTGGGCGCGCTGCTCACGATCGCGCGGCAGGGCGGCGAGGCGGTGGCGGCCGCTCCCGCGGTCCCCTCGAAGAAGGCGAGCGCGGGTGCGCGGCGGCCCCGGCCTGACAGCGGCGAGCGCGGCGCCCCGGCGGAGCGCGGCTCGTCCGGGCGATCCTCGGATCGCGGCGGATCGGCCGGACGGTCGTCCGACCGCGGCGGATCGTCCGGACGGTCGTCCGACCGCGGCGGCTCGGCGGGACGGTCGTCCGATCGCGGCGGCTCCTCCGCCGGCGGCGGGCGGAGCGACGGTCCTCCGCGCCGGTCCGGCGCCGACAAGCAGCGCCGCGCCGATCGCTAGGCTGTCGGGGTGAACGAGCTCCTGCACCCCGCGCCGCCCGCGATGCGGACGACCGGGACGGTGCGGGTGGTCGGCTCCGGACTGCTCGGCGCCTCCATCGGCCTCGGCCTCGCCTCCCGCGGGATCGACGTCGTCCTCGACGACGCCTCGCCCGCGAGCCTCTCCCTCGCCATCGACTACGGGGCCGGCCGCGCCGCCTCCGCCGACGACCGGCCCTCCGTCGTCGTCGTCTGCGTCCCCCCTGACGTCACCGCGAGCGTCGTCGAGCGCGAGCTCGCGGCGCACCCAGGAGCCGTCGTCACCGACGTGGCGAGCGTCAAGACCCAGCCGCTGCGCGAGCTGCGCTCCCGCGGCGTCGACCTCGCCCGCTACATCGGCTCGCACCCGATGGCCGGCCGCGAGCGCGGCGGACCGGTCGCCGCGCGGGGAGACCTCTTCGTCGGCAGACCCTGGGTGATCTGCCGCGACGGCGAGACCGCGCCCGACGCGCTCGCAAGGGTGGAGGGCCTCGCTCTCGACCTCGGCGGCACCATCGTCGAGATGGACCCGGAGGAGCACGACCTGTCGGTCGGCCTCGTCTCGCACGCCCCGCAGGTGATCTCGTCACTGCTCGGCCAGCGCCTCCTCGACGCCCCGAACGCGGCGCTCCGCCTCGCCGGGCAGGGCGTCCGCGACGTCTCGCGCCTGGCGGCCTCGGCCCCCGAGCTCTGGATGCAGATCCTGGCCGCGAACCGCGAGCACGTCGTCGCGGTGCTCGACGCCTTCCGCGACGACGTCGCCGCGGTGGCCGACGCGCTTCGCGACCTCGAGGCGCCCGGCTCGCGCCGCGTGCTCGCCGAGCACCTCGCCGCGGGCAACGCCGGAGTGGCGCGCCTGCCCGGCAAGCACGGCCAGGACCAGCGCTTCTCGACCCTGATCGTCCTCGTCGACGACTCTCCCGGAACCCTCGCGCGGCTCCTGGTGGAGATCGGCGAGGCGGGCGTCAACCTCGAGGACGTGCGCCTCGAGCACGCGCAGGGGCGCCGAGTGGGTCTCGCCGAGATCTCGGTCGTGCCCGAGGCGGTCGCGCCGCTGACCGAAGAACTGACCATACGCGGCTGGAGGATCGCCGGATGAGCACCGAGCAGAACAGGCAGGAGGGCGGCCTGAACAGGATGACGCCCGCCCGCCGGGCACAGCAGAGCATCCCGGAGGACGGGGGCGCGGCTCCCGAGCGCGAGGCGCGCTCCGAGGCCGCCGAGCAGGGCGACTTCGGCGAGGCCGTCGTGGTCGCCATCGACGGCCCGGCCGGCAGCGGCAAGTCCAGCGTGTCGAGGGCTGCCGCCCGCCGCCTCGACTTCGAGTTCCTCGACACGGGAGCGGCCTACCGCGCGCTCGCCTGGCACGGGCTCGACCGCGGCCTCGACTTCGAGGACCAGGACGCGATCGTCGACGCGCTCGACGGCTTCGACTACTCCATCGGCACCGACCCCGAGTCGTACTCGGTGTGGGTCGGTCCGACCGAGGTGACCGCCGCCATCCGCGAGCCCCGGGTGACCGCGCGCGTCTCGGCCGTGGCGAAGGTCCCCGAGGTCCGTCGGAGGATCACACTGCTGTTCCGGAGGATCATCGGCGAGACGCGTCGGGAGGGCATCATCGTCGAGGGCCGCGACATCACGACGGTCGTCGCACCGACCGCTCCGGTCCGGATCCTGCTGACGGCGAGCGAAGAGGCTAGAATGGCCAGGCGTTCGCGCGAGGTCACCACGGAATCCGCCGAGGCGACGGGTCAGGCGCTGCGGTCGAGGGACCGCGCCGACTCGCAGGTGGTCGACTTCATGAACGCCGCAGAAGGAGTCACTCTTCTCGACTCCACTCATCTCGACTTCGAGCAGACCGTCGACGCGGTCGTCGCCGAGGTCCGAACTTCGAGAGCAAGGGCCGGTCATGGCACAGGACACGCACGTCGGTGACGACGAGCTGAACTTCGGAGACGACGACCTCGTCGAGCGCCTCGGCGACCTCGACGAGCAGCTCGCCTCCTCACGCGCGCAGGCGCTCCGCAGCGGACTCGAGGACTACGACCTCGACGAGGAGGACCTCGACCTCCTCGAGTTCGCCGGGGAGGACTCGGACGAGGTCCGCTACCTCCCCGCCCTCCCGGTCGTGGCGATCGTGGGCCGCCCCAACGTCGGCAAGTCCGCGCTGGTGAACCGCATCCTCGGCCGCCGCGAGGCCGTCGTCGAGGACACCCCGGGCGTCACGCGCGACCGCGTGTCCTACAAGGCGGAGTGGATCGACCGGGCGTTCACCATCGTCGACACCGGCGGCTGGGAGCCCGACGCCCGCGGCATCGACGCCTCCGTCGCCATGCAGGCCGAGATCGCCATCGACCTCGCCGACGCCGTCATCTTCGTCGTCGACGCGAACGTCGGCGCGACCGCGACCGACGAGCACGTCGTGAAGCTGCTGCGCAAGACGAAGAAGCCGGTCTTCCTCGCCGCCAACAAGGTGGACGACGCCCGCCAGGAGCCGAACGCCGCCTCGCTGTGGTCGCTCGGCCTGGGCGAGCCCCGCCCCGTCTCGGCCGTCCACGGCCGCGGCGTCGCCGACCTGCTCGACGCGGTGCTCGAGAAGCTCCCTCTGGAGTCGGCCGTCGCCAAGCGCGAGGTCGGCGGACCGCGCCGCGTCGCGATCCTCGGCCGCCCGAACGTCGGCAAGTCCAGCCTGCTCAACAAGGCGGCGGGGGAGGAGCGGGTCGTCGTCAACGAGCTCGCCGGCACCACGCGCGACCCGGTCGACGAGCAGGTCGAGATCGCCGGCAAGGTCTGGCGCTTCGTCGACACCGCGGGCATCCGCCGCCGCGTGCACCTCCAGCAGGGCGCCGACTTCTACGCGTCGCTGCGCACCTCGACCGCGCTCGAGAAGGCCGAGGTCGCCGTCGTCGTCCTCGACGTCTCGCAGCCGATCTCGGAGCAGGACGTCCGCATCATCGACCTGGTGCTGGAGTCGGGCCGGGCGCTCGTGCTCGCCTTCAACAAGTGGGACCTCCTCGACGACGAGCGCCGCCGCTACCTCGAGCGCGAGATCGAGACCGACCTCGCCCACGTGGCGTGGGCGCCCCGCGTCAACATCTCGGCCCGCACCGGTCGCCACCTCGAGAAGCTCGTGCCGGCGCTCGAGCTCGCCCTCGAGTCGTGGGACACGCGCATCCCGACGGGCAAGTTCAACGCGTTCCTCGCCGAGCTCACCGCGGCGCACCCGCACCCCCTCCGCGGAGGCAAGCAGCCCCGCGTGCTCTTCGGCACGCAGGCCTCGTCGCGCCCGCCGACATTCGTCCTCTTCACGACCGGGTTCCTCGACCCGGGCTACCGCCGCTACATCGCGCGCCGCCTGCGCGAGATCTACGGCTTCCAGGGGTCGCCGGTTAACGTCAACATGCGCGTCCGCGAGAAGCGCGCGCGCTGAGCGCAGCCGCACCGTGTCCGGCCCGTGGGAGCTCCTCCCGCGGGCCGTCCGCGTCTCCGGGAGGAACGGTCGTCGAGTCGCGGGGGCGGATGCCGCTCCGGTGCGTCTCGGTCGAGCAGATCGCACTCGTCTCGAGCGGGAGTGACGGGCGGCGCGGCGCTGCCGGAGGCCCAGCGGCGTCCCTCGAACCGGGCGGTCGTCTCTCCGAGCGGGCGTCGGCAGGGCCGGGAGGCCGGTCAGTCGCCGGTGGCGAAGGGCCACCACGGCGGCAGGAGCCGTCGGTAGGCGGCGAGGTAGCTGCCGGGATCGCGGGGCGCGGGCAGGCGGAGCCACTGCTCCATCAGGCCGACGGAGCCCGCCGCGAGGAACGAGGCCGTCGCGTCCTCGAGGAACCCGAGCGGTGCTTCCGCGGCCGGCACGTCGAGGATCCCGGTGTCGAGCGTCGCGGAGACGGCGGTGCGGAAGTGCCCCGCGAGCATCGCGCGGAGGCCCGAGTCGCCGCCGGGGGCGTCGAACGCGCGGAGGTAGAGGTCGCGGTGGCCGTCCAGGTGGCCGAGGACGCGGGAGGTGCCCTCGCGGATGCTCGCGTCGGTCGCGGCGCCGCTCCGGAGCTGCTGGAGGTAGCCCTCGCGGATCGCGTCGAGCTCGTCCTGCAGGGCTGCGCAGAGCAGTTCTGCGGCGGAGGAGGCGTGGGCGTAGAAGGTGGAGCGGTTCACGCCGGCGAGATCCGTGATCTCGGAGACGGTGAGGGTGGCGACGTCGCGGCTGGTCGCGAGTTCGATGATGGCCCGGTGCAGGGCCACCTGTGATCGCTTCTGCCGCGCATCCACTGCTGACGCCTCCCGAGCTGCCGACGGCGCGTCGACCCGTGCCGACGCGTTCCGCGCAGCGAGTCTACGGGGCCCGCTCGTTTTCACTTCCGGCGTCGGCATCCGCTAAGGTAGTCGAGTTGCCCGGGCCTCGGCCCGGTCTGCCACGGGCTGTGGCGCAGCTTGGTAGCGCACTTGACTGGGGGTCAAGGGGTCGCAGGTTCAAATCCTGTCAGCCCGACGGAAAGCCCTGATGAGACCACTGGTCGTCGTCAGGGCTTCCGTCGTTTCCGGGCCTCGTCGCGAGGCTGCGGGCCGCTCACCGGAGCGCTGCGGCGACCTCGGCGAAGGCCTCGCGACGTCGGGCGGAGCGCGCCTCCCGCTCGGCGGCATCCCGTGCCCAGAGCGCCTGTCGGGACGGGTGGAACGTGCGGATCACCGTGAGGCCGCGCTCGCGCTCGATCGCCGGGTGCCGCCTGAGGAGGCGCCGCCAGCCGTGATCGGCGTCGCCGCCCTGCAGGAGGACCACCTCGACGTCGGGGGCGAGCGCGAGCAGATGCAGGACGGTCTCGACGCCGGCGTCGAGCTGCTCGGCGTTCGGCGCCTGGTTGATGTACCAGGGGTAGGCGTTCCACGGCAGCAGGTCGCCGGGGGCGAGGCCCACCTCGTCCATCAGCCCGGCCATGAGCTCCGCCGTCGGGTCGTCGTTCTCGGTGCAGAGGAAGCCGCTTCCGATGCCGTCCTGAGTGGCGGGACCGGGATCGCGGAGGACGCTGAGGACGCGCGCCTCCACTCCGCCGTGCAGGGGCGCGACGTAGGGCAGCCAGCCGCGTCCGTAGGGGTTCCGCAGCTCGTCGACCCATCGGTTCACGGGAGCCACGTGCGGCGTGTAGCGCTGCTCCCACTGGGCGCGGCGGAAGGAGAGGTCGGCCATGGAGCGGGGCATGTCCGCACCCTAGAGGGTCACCGGGGCGGCGCGGCACCCTTCCTGGTCGTCGGCCGTGCCGGCGGCGTCCGGACTGAGAAGCCGGAGCGGCATGCACGGCGTCTCCCCGACCGCCCGCAAGGGCGGCGGCAGGCCGGCTCCCTAGCGTCGGTGGACGTGACCCACTCCGCTCCGCTCGCCCGCTGGTGGCGCGAACCCTGGTGGGCGCGGCTCACCCTCCTCGCGATCCTGTGCGGATCGACGGTCCTCACCGGCTGGAATCTCGCGCGGGGCGGAGACGCCGTCTTCTACGAGGCGGCGGCACGGTCGATGTCGGAGTCGTGGCACGCGCTGGCGTTCGGAGCCTTCGATCCCGCCGCCACGGTGACGCTGGACAAGCTGGCGGGGTTCGCGGTGCCGCAGGCGCTGAGCATCCGGCTGTTCGGCATGTCGACGTCGTCGATCGCGCTGCCGCAGCTCATCGAGGGGCTGATCACGGTCGCGGCGTGCTCGGTCGTCGGGCTCCGGTGGGGCGGCCGGGGGCTCGGGCTGGTCGCGGCGGCAGCGGCGGCGAGCACGCCGATCTTCGTGTCGATGTTCGGGCACCCGATGGAGGACGGGCTGCTCACGGCGGCACTCGCCGTGGCGCTGGTGTGGTGGCAGCGCGCGGTGCTGACCGGGCGGTGGTGGCCGCTCCTGATGACCGGGCTGTCCATCGGGATCGGCTTCCAGGCGAAGATGATGCAGGCCTGGTTCGTCCTGCCGGCGCTCGTGGTGGCGACTCTCGTCGGGGTGCACGGGTGGCGTCGAGCCCTCGCCTGGGCGGGCGGGCTCCTGGCCGTCGCGGTGGGCGCCTCCGTGGCGTGGACGGTCGCGATCCAGGCGGTGCCCGCGGGCGGCCGGCCGTACATCGACGGGTCGACGGGGAACGACGTGTTCGCGATGGTGTTCGGATTCAACGGGCTCGACCGGCTGATCTCGGGCGCGGTGCCCGGCGCCGTCGTCGCGTCCGCCCACGTCGCGGCGATGGGCGGAGCGGCGGGATCGTCGCCGGTGAAGCTTCTGCTCGCGCAGTACGCGACCCAGGTGGGCTGGCTGTACCCCGCGGCGCTCGCGGGCCTGATCCTGGGGGCGGTGCGCTGGCGGCCGCGGCGGGGGAGCACCCGCGGTCCGTTCGCCCTCCTGGTCCTGACCGCGGTGTGGCTGGCGACGGCGGCGGCGGTGCTCTCGGTGGCGACGGTGCCGCACACCGCCTACGTCGCGGCGATCGGAGTGCAGCTGGCGCTCCTCGCGGCGCTGGGCTGGGCGGAAGCGGTGCGGCTGCTCGCGTCGACCCGGGTCGTCGCGCGGCTGGTGCTGCCGCTCCTCCTCGTCGCGCAGACGGCGTGGAGCGCGGTGCTCGCCGTGGGCGGGCAGCTGCCCGCGGTGCTGGGCCTGCCGTTCGCGGCGCTCGCCGGAGCAGGGCTCGTCGTGGTCGCGGTGGCGGCGCGGCGACGGAGGGGCGGTGCGGTGGAGCGAGCGGTCGGGAGCCGGAGGGAAGCGGCCCGCCGTCGTCCCGTCGCGCTCGCGGCAGCGGTCGTGATCCTGGCCGGGCCGGTCGCGTTCAGCCTGCAGGTGCTCGACGCATCCCTCGACGGGTCGGGCGGCGACGCGCTCGTCGGCCTGCGCTTCCCGCAGCGGGCCGAGACCTCGGCTCCGTTCGCGGTCTCATCGCCGGACGCGGTCGGCGGGCACGACTCGATGACCGCCGACGAGACCGGCCTGGTCGCCGCCGCTCGTGCCGCCGGCGGCGGGGTGGACGGCGCGCCCCTGTTCCTCACCGACTCCTGGGCGATCTCGGCGCCGATCATCACGGCGACCGGCGCGAGCGTGCTCACCGACGGCGGCTACTCCGGCCAGGCGCGGGTCTTCACCGAGCAGGACGTCACCCGGATGATCGCGGCAGGACGCACGCCTCTGCTGGTGCTGAAGAACTCCGCTCCGCCGACCGAGTCGGTGCGGAAGGCCGTGGTGGCTGACGGGTGCACCGAGCTGCAGGAGTGGGGGCCGGCGGGGACGGAGTCGGGGGAGCACGCCTCCGCGGTCACCGGGTTCTCTCTGTGGCGGTGCGGACCGGTGCCGCAGAGCTCGGCGGGCGGGGTGTCGGGTGCCGGCCAGTGACGCCGTAGGGCAGTTCTCGCCTGGACGAGATCGGCTCCCGCCGGAACGATCGCCCTCGTCCTTGCGCTCGACGGGTCAGGCCAGGCCGAGGAGGTCGAGCGTCCAGGCGTGAGCGAGGACGTTCTCCTGGTGGGACTCCTCGGGCGTCAGTCCGCTGAGGTGACCGCCCGAGGTCGCACGGAGGACGACGTGCGCGGGATCGTCGCGCTCAGCCACTGCCCGGTAGGCGCTTGCGAATTCCGCGATCGCCGACGCGTCGACTCGGGCATCGCGGAGACCGGCTCGAATCCACGCGCGCGGAAGCGGTCGGCTCCGCCCCACCATTGTGGCGATCGTCGCGAGTGGAGAGAGCCCGCTCGCGAGGATCCAGTCAGGGTCACCGAACTCCTCACGGTCGGACGCCGCCGCGGCTGCGGAGCGATCATCGAGCGCGCCGACGGGATCGAGGAAGGGATGCACGAGGTGGAGGCCACGGAGTTCTGCGGGGCGACGGAGGCAGACCGTCGCAGCGACCAGCGCGCCCGCGCTCGCCGCGGTGAGAAGGAGCCGGTGCGAGTCGATCCCTGGAAGCTCACGAAGCAACGCCAGGCAGGCGAGGAGGTCCTCGATCGGGCGCTCGCGGCCGAGGCCGGTCGCCTGCCGATGCCACTCCGGGCCGTTCTCTCCGCCCCCGCGGACATGGCAGTAGGCGATCGCGGCTCCGCGCGCGAGGAGGTCGTCCGTGAAGGGATCGAACGGCCCCTCGAGGCTGATGCCGTAGGCGCCGTAGACGTGGACGACGACGGGACAGCTGTCGGCGCCGTAAGGAGTCATCAGGGTGAGCGGGACGAGGGTGCCGTCCCGGCTCGGCGCAGTGATTGACGTGACCTTCATCCGTTCTGTGACCTCGGTGGCGAGTGCCTTACCCGGTACAGGGGTGACGCAGTGGGCGCGGTGAGCAGGGGAGGAGACGAGCATGATCGGGTGGCGGGTGATCGGATCGACGGCGGGAACAAGGGTCCCGGCCGCCGGCGCGAGCCAGAGCGCGTCTGCCCCGCCGCCGGGCAGCCACACCGCTCTCCTGCCGGACGACCGACCGAGTACGAAGAGCTCACCCTGGGCCTCCTGCAGGTGCTCCGCCTGAAGGGCCTTCGGAACGGGAACCTCGAGAGGACGCGTCGAGCCGGTCATCCGGACGACTCCGTGCCGTCGATACAGGACCGCGAGGCCGCCCCTGCAGGCGGAGACATCCGCGTTCTCCGTGCCGAGGTCGAGGCGACGGCACGTCGGGGGACTGCTCTCCTATCCGGTCAGCACCCAGTACCGGGAGTCGCGCGCCCCTCTCGATGCGAGTACGGCGATCGCCCCGGCGACGCTGCGCAGATCGAGCCTCCGAGCCTGATCGGGCTCTTCGAGCAGCACGTGGGGAGTCGTCAGGCTGCGATGCCACCAGACCGCCTGCCAGGGCCGACCCGCGTCGTTCCGCCTTATCCAGAGGAATCCGTCCGAGAACGATCGGATGCGCGGGGAGACGGGGCGCTCGTCCTGAACGATCTCGACGGCTCCGCTCCTGGTCGCGACGGCGACGCGGATGCGGTGATGCTCATCACCGTCCTGATCGCTCACGAGTGCGAAAGCGGCGGCGCCCGGCGAGAGCACCAGAGACTCCTGCGGTGCGATGACGAGGGTGTGCTGCACGGGGCGCCCGTCGGGATCCCGGAGGAGCACCTGCCGGGGGCCTGTCGGCTCCGCGGCTGCGCTCGACGGCTGCAGAGCTGCGAGATGTCGCAGCCGTCCGGCGATCGCAGAAACCCGAGGCGGCAGTGCGTCGCGACCCGTGATCACGTCAGACACCGTGCTCACGCAACCTCGGTCCAGGAGGACGGCGAAGCCGAGCCTGCGCGGGAATCAGGAGGATCAGCGAGAGCACGATCCACGAGCCGATGAGGCCGAGAACGACGCTCGGGACCGGCCAGATCACTACCCCTTCGCCCAGTGCTGCGCGACTGACGAGCCAGCAGACCGCGCCGGTGGCGGCGACGGGTGCGGCAGCTGCTGTGGAAGCGGCGAGGGACATCGCGAGGCTCTCGGAGACGACGAGCCCGATGATCTGTCGGCGCTGCAGGCCCGCTGCCTGGAGCAGGGCGATCTCGCGCTCGCGGTTCTGCGCAGAGAGAGCGACGACAGTGGCGCTGGTGGCGAGCATCGACACGGCTACGACTGCGACGATCGTCAGAACATCGGTGAGATCGGCGCGGGTCCCGGGCCGGACCGCCGTCGTCATGGCGACGACGGACTCCACCGCGCACAGGAGCACGGCGATCGCCCCCAGCCCTGCCGTGAGCGGCGCGATCGTGGCGGTGCTGACCTGCACCCGGGCTGCTGCCGCGCGGATTCCGAGAGCCGCGACGACGAGACCCGATCGGGCGGAGAGCGCGTGCAGAGCCCGGAAGACGAGCGCGATCACCTCCGGGCAGAGGAGGTAGACGGCCACGAGGACGCTGCCTCCTACGTCGACGGCCAGGTTGAACATCGGCGCCGGTCCGGTCGCTCCGAGTTCTCGAGCAGAGGCGGATGCCGTGACAAGGCCGGAGGCGATGAGGAGGAGGGCGATGCCGCAGCCGATCCGCACCGCGCGCATCGCCGTACCCGGTCGACCGCTCCCGACTTCACGCAGCGCGGCGCTCGGCGGCGTGCGGGCGGCGCGGCGCGCGGGCAGGACTCCGCCCGCCAGAGCGGTGAGCGTGCCGAGTGCCAGCGTGACCACCGGAGCCCAGGGCGCGAGCGAGAAGCTCGGAAGATCGACCTCGGACGAGACGGCACCGTTGAATGCGGGAACCGCCCAGAACGCCAGCAGTGTCGAGAGGAGCGCTCCGATGCCGGCGCCGAGGAGACTCACGATGCCGAGCACGAGGAGAGTGACGACGAACACCTGGGCTCGGGAGGCGCCCAGCAGGAGCCAGAGCGCGTGCGTGCGTCCTGTGGCCAGAACGCTCGCTCGGCCGACGATCGTCAGGGCGACCCAGCCGACGAGCGCCACGACAGTGTAGATCGTGATCGAGAGGATCCGGAACTCCCCGAGCGCGACGCCGGCCTCCGTGACAGCGGCGGTGAATGCGGGGTCGCCGGTCCAGGCGAACTGCTGAACGCACAACCCGATCAGCGTCGCCATCAGGGCGACCACAGCGATCGCGGGAGACCATCGGCGCCACTCGTCGGCGAACAGGCGTACGACGTAACGGGACACGAGTCAGGCCCCGGCCTCTTCGAGGATGCTCAGCAGCTCATGGCTGGTGCAGCGTCCGGTCGTCCGCACGGTCCGACCATCGTGCATCACCACGACCGTGTCCGCGAGGGCTGCGGCGTCGAGATCGTGCGTGACCATCACGATCATCTGGCCCTCGTCCGCCATCGTCCTCAGAGTCGACAGGACGACCCGCGAGCTCTGCGAGTCGAGGGCGCCGGTCGGCTCGTCGGCGAAGACGATGCCGGGCCGCCGTGCAAGGGCGCGGCAGAGAGCGGTCCTCTGCTGCTCACCTCCCGAGAGCGTTCGCGCCGGCGCACGGCGCCGGTCGCGCAGGCCGAACGATTCCACGAGTCCACCGATCAGGTCGTGCGGCACGGGTGATCGGTCGAGCCTGAAGGGGAGCGCGATGTTCTCCTCGACATCGAGGAAGGGCACGAGGTTGTACTGCTGGAACACGAACCCGATCTGGGCGCGGAGCATGCGAGCGCGATCGGCCGCTGACAGCCTGTTCACGTCCCGGCCGTTGACCTCGACGACGCCGGACGTCGGCCGGTCCAGTCCGCTGAGGCACATCAGGAGAGAGGACTTGCCGGAGCCGGAGCGGCCGACGACAGCGGTGAGCCCGCCCCCTTCCAGATCGATGTCGCAGCCCCGCAGGACGGTCGTCCGCTGCCGGCCTACGGTGATGACCTGCTCGACGGCTCGAGCCTGGAGGGTGGGGATCATGAGCGTTTCTCCTCGACGAAGGTGGGGACGTCTTACTCGTGAGACGCCCGCGATCCACGTCATGCTGGATCGCGGGCGCCCGGTAGCGACTATCAGCAGTTGCCCCACGTGATCGAGCTGGGCCAGCCCGGGCACGGCGAGATGACGCTGAAGGTGCTGACGCGCGCGGCGTCGTGCGCGTCGGCCTCACCTTCGAGGGTCTGGAAATCGAGGATCCGGTTCATGTGATCACCTCCTCTCCTCGTCTCGGGCCGACTCGGTCAGAGTCCGAACGGCAGGGCGGAGCGTCCGGTCTCGAGCTCGTCGAGCGCTGCGAGCACTCCGAGCGAGCCGGTCAGGTAGTCCGACGAGAGTCGGAGGTTCTGGTTGCCGCGGAAGAAGACGCCGGTGTCGTCGAGCACGGCGTGCAGGCGCAGCGACCGGACGTGCGAGCGGAGGACCTCCTCGAGTTCCGCGCTCGGGCGGTGCAGTACGCGGCGGCGGAGGTAGACGAGGAATCCGGACAGACCGTGGGCGAGTGAGGCCTGCGCGCACTGCTGGTAGGACGCGGCGGCGTCGATGGACGCGAGGGGATCGGCGAAGAGCTCCTCGCCCGTGACCCGCCGCAGCTCCAGGATCGCCAGGCCGGGCCCGGTCGAGCCGATCCCCAGGTAAGGAAGAGTCCTCCATCCCTCATCGAACTCGAGAGTGTTGTTCCGGGTGATCGCACAGCGCGCCAGATCGGCGTCGACGGCTCGTATCGCGAGCGTGATGTACAAGTCGTCGCCAGTGGCTTCGTGGAGTCGGGCGAACAGGATCGCGGCCGCAGACCATCCGTGCAGGAGGCCGACGGAGGCTCCTCGGACGTCCTCATCGAGCAGCGTGGTGAGATGGTGGGCCGCCTCCGACGGGCCCCCTCCGTCTGCGAGCTCGGCGAGCCCTGCACCGGCCCACCCCGACCACAGCGTCGGACCTGAAGGGGCGGCCGAGGGCCTGCGGTCGAGGACCTCGAGTGTGCGCGCGAGTCCTGCCTGGCGAGCCGCGTAGCGAATTCCCTCGCGTCCGCAGAGACCACGCGACCGCACCTGGGCCACGCGAGCGGCGAGCCAGTGATCGGCGGCCTCGAGGTCGACATCTCCGGATCGTCCTAAGACAGCGACGACTCCAGCCGCGCCGTAGGGGAATCCGGCACGGTGGTCCGCGCTGTCGCGGGCGAGGACAGGGATGTCTCCGGGAACGACCGGCGAGTCGTCCGTCCACTGAAGCACCGATGCGACACCGCGGGCGATCTGGCCGCGCAGCTGGTCGTCCGAGAGGGCGGCGAGTCGACCGACGTCTTCGTCGATCGACCTCTGACCGGAGGCGGGGAGTACGTCGAGGGTGGAGGTCCTGATCGACCGCAGCACGGCGGGCGGAACCGCGAGATCGTCTGCGGCTGCTCGGAGGAGCTGCTCGATCTTCGCGACGTTGCCCTGGTCGGCGATCGTCGCTTGGGGGAAGAGGAGATCGAGTTCGAGGATGCTGAGCGACCACTCGTCCGCTTCCGTCCCCTTCAGGCCTTCCAGGGGCTCGTAGCCGGGCGCTCCCTGGCGACAACGCCACTCCGGATCCATTCGATGCGCGAACTCGAAGTCGAGGAAGCACGGGTGCGTGCCGTTCCGCATGATGACGTTCTTCGGATGGATGTCGCCGAGCAGCCATCCTGCGCGGTGCACGGAGGCGAGAGCGGCGTCGAGGCGAGCGACGGTCGTGGTCAGCCAGGAGGTGTATGCAGGGTCACCGACGCGCCACGGTGCTGGTCGGAGCAGCGGAGTCCTCGTCATCCATTCGCGCTTCAGATCGTTCCCCTCGATGTGCTCCATGACCAGGTATCGGTGCTCCCAGGCCGTGAAGGATCCGTAGAAGACGGGTACGCAGTCCAGGGACTGCAGATCGACGAGCACCTCCTCCTCATGAGCCAGGCGAGTCACGGCGTCGACTCCGTCGGCGTCCAACCCGGCGTGCGGGCGCGCCTCCTTGAGGACCACGATCGTCCCGATCGGCACGAATTCGTCGGTCGTCGCTTCAGCGAGATAGACTCCACCACCGTTCGAGAAGTGCAGCGCTGAGAGCATCGTGAAGCCGAAGGCGACCTCTTCCTCGTCCTCCGCCCCGACAGTGACGGACTCCGGTAGTGAAGCCCACGGGGGAGGTGTGAATGTCGGCCGCCGGACGTCCTCCACCTCGTTCCCGTCCGGGTCGAGCACCGTCGAGACGAAGCCGCTCTCCGTCTCGGACGGGACGAAGGCGCCGTAACGGAAGTGCACAGGCCCGGACTTCCACCGCCGGTCGGACAGTACGTACGGGCCTCTGAACCCGCGAAGACGGACGTCGAGGTCCTCCAGCGCTCGGGCGAACTCGTCGTCCGAACCGGGATACACGGTGATGAACTTCCCAGCTCCCGCTCGATCGGCGTACTTGCCGTTCTGCATCAGAAGGTGAGAGGTGGTCGAGAGATGCTTGAAAGGCAGTCGGGAGGCGAAGCAGTAGCGTGCAGCAGCGGCGAGGACCTTCTCCGCGTCATCGAGTGTCGACGAGAGGTGGAGCTTCCATCCCTGACGAGGGAGGAGGCAACCGTCCGGCATCCAGTTCCGCCACGGCCGCGACTCCCTCACCTGCCAGTCCTCCGGAGCGAAGGACGCGACGTCGAAGGCGTCGCCATCGATGTCTCCCCCTCCTCGGCGACCGCGTAGAACGGGTTGCCAGGGCGGCAGTACCGGAGATATTCGAGGTCGAGCGGCATCGCTTCCCTTTCCTGTCCGACTTGTCTCGCGGTGCGGGATGCGGCTCCCGGCGCTGACTTCGAGGCTAGGAAGGTCCGCAGTCGACCACCTCCCGCCGAAGTCACGGATGAGGATGACCGGAGTCACGGTGAGGGCGTGACTGCGGTCACGGGTCGGCATCCCGGAGTCGGAGCTACAGTTGTCGACATGGGCTCAACTCCGGAGACGGCGGCGGAGATCTCCGCGCCGTCAGCGGCAGGACACGAGCGGGTCGCGGTCGCGCCGTCCCTGTCGAGCACCGTGGACAGGACCGTCATCGCACTTCAGGCGATCGCCCTGTGCTGCCTCGTCCTGGCAGGGATCCTGGGCGTCGTGGACTCCGCGCAGAGAGGCACGGGTGCAGCGGTCGCGGTCACATGGCTCGCGCTGGTGCCTGTGATCGCCGGGCTCTGGGCCGTCCGGCCCCGACTGATCCGAGCGGGACACGGGGTCGCCGTGACGACGGTGTCCATCGTCGCGGCGACGCCGGTCGTCGTCTTCGGCCGGCTCGATTTCACGATCCCGGTCCTCCTCCTCGTCGTGGCGTTCGCGGTGGTCGACGTCTCGCTCCGCGCAGGGGCGCACGCGATGATCTGGATCGCCTCCGTCGGACTGGCCCTCCATGTCGGGGACGCCGTCGGCTCGGGGAGGGCGCTGCTCTCCGGAGTGCTCGACGGTCTGCTCAACGTGGTGCCCGTGGCCGTGCTGATGTGCTTCGGGATCGCCCTGGGACTCTCTCTTCGCGGCTTCGAGAGCGAGCGATCCGCCGACCAGCGTGTGATCAGGCGGTTGCATCGCGCCTCCGAGACGGAGAAGGAGCTGCTGCTGTCGGACGAGCGCGCCCGGAGCGCACGCGAGCTCCACGACGGCCTCGGGTACAAGCTGACCCTCGTCTCGATGAGTCTCGAGCTCGCCGATCGCCTGCGCCCCGCCGATGCCGAGCAGGCGTGGGCAGAGGTCCGCACGGCTCGATCCACGTCGAGCGAGGCACTCGCGGACATGCGGATGTGGGTGAGAGCGCTCAGCCCCGTCCGGGACGAGGGCGCCCGCGGGCTGGCCGCGCTGGAGCTGATCGCGGAATCCTTCCGCGGCACAGGAGTCACCGTCGATGTGGTCGGCGACACGGCGTCGGATCGTGTCCTCACCAGCGACGACGAGATCGCGCTCGTCATCTACCGGGGCGTCCAGGAAGGGCTGACGAACGCCTTGCGTCACGGCGCTGCCCGCAGTGTCCGCATCGATCTCGAGATTGAGGACGCCCGGCTCGAGCTCTCGATGCTCAGTGACATCGACGCGGGCAGACGTTCTCGTATCCGCGATGGCGAGCCCGTGCTGGGCTTCGGGCTGCGCGGCCTCGACGATCGCGCGACGGCTCGAGGGGGGCGGCTGACGGCGCGGCGCATCGGCGACCGGTTCCTCCTGCGCCTCGCGATCCCTCTCGGACGCGGCGGCGGGGGACACGAGGGGTGCGCTTCGTGACGGAGACGACGCCTAGGCGAGTGCTGCTGGTGGAGGACCAGCAGATGATCCGCCGCGGGCTGGTCATGCTTCTCTCGACGGTCGAGGGGGTCGAGATCTCGGCCCAGGCCGAGGACGGACAGGTCGCTCTGCAGATTCTGCGCTCGACGGAGGTGGACGTCGTCGTCACCGACGCGCGGATGCCGGTCATGGACGGAGTGGAGCTCGCTGCCGAGTGCGCGCGGCGGCACCCTAATCTGCCCGTCCTCCTTCTGACCACCTTCGACGACCACGCGCTCGTCCAGGAGGCCCTGGCCGCAGGAGCGTCCGGATTCCTCCTCAAGGACACCTCGGTGGAGGGACTCGTCCTGGCGCTCGACGCCGTGATCGCCGGCGGCATGGTGATCGATCCGCGCGTCGCCCGCCCGGCCGTCCAGCCGGGCCGCACCGGCGAGAGCCCGTTCACGCTGCTCACGCGGAGTGAGCGGGTGGTCGCCGAGCTGGTGGCGGTGGGGAGCACGAACCGGGAGATCGCCGCCGCACTCGTGCTCGCGGAGGGCACCGTCAAGAACCACGTGTCCTCGCTCCTGCGCAAGCTCGGGGCTCGGGATCGCACCGCCCTCGCGCTCACGCTCCACACGGCTCTCCACCCGGACGGCGTCCGACCGCCGGCCCGGTGCAGGCCTGGCGCCTCGTCCGCGCGATGCCGGCCCGCCGCCTATCCTTGAGGGCGATGTCGAACTCCCGCGCCGAGGCCGCCTACCTGCGCTCCCTCGGCGCCTTCCGGACGCCGACCCTCGATCTCCTCCACGGCCGCTACGCGCCGTTCGTCGTCGCCGCCCTGTCGCTCGTGTTCACCGTCGACCGGCAGGCCGTGGCGGTCGCCGACGCGCACGCCGAGGTGGGGGAGCTGCTCGAGGAGCTGCGCTCGGCCGGGTACGACGAGGGCGAGCGCGCTCTGCCGAGCGGCACGGCGCGCGAGGTGTGCCGCTACTGGGTCCGCGTCGGCTGGCTCGTGCCGCAGATCGAGGGCGAGGCCGAGGTCTACCGGCTGAGCGCCCACGCCGTGAGCGCCCTCGAGATCACCGGGCGCACCGGAGGTGGACGCACGCGCGTCTCGAACTCGCGGGTGCGCACCCTGCTGGAGGCGGTCGAGCGGCTGGCCGCGGACGTCGATCCCGACCCGGAGGCCCGCCTCTCGCGGCTCCGCGAGGAGCGGGCGCGCCTGGACGCCGAGATCGCCGCCCTCGAGGAGGGCGCCGGTCTCGAGCCGGCCGACGACGAGCAGCTCCTGGAGGAGGCCGAGAACGTGGTGCACCTCGCCCGCGAGCTGCCGGCCGACTTCGCGCGGGTGGCGGAGTCGATCAAGGCGATGCAGCGCGACGTGGTCGCGGACCTGCGCCGCGACGTCCGTCCGACCGGCGAGGTGCTGCGGGAGTACCTCGAGCGCGGGCAGCACGTGATGCAGGCCACCAGCGAGGGCCGTGCGTTCGCCGGAGCCCTCCGCCTCCTGGGCGACCCCGAGCGGATCGATGCGCTCGCCGATCAGCTGCACACCGTGCTCGTGCAGCCGTTCTCCCGCCTGATGGACCCGGCCCAGCGCGGGGAGCTGGCCGCGATCGGCCGCCGGGTGGAGCTGGGCGTGCAGGAGGTCCTGACCGCGCAGCGTCGCGCGTCCCACGTCATCACGGGCCAGGTCCGCACCCACGATCCCGCTCGCGACCGCCAGGTGGACGAGCTGCTGCGCGACGTGATGGCGGGGCTCCAGGAGTGGACGGGCGGGATCTCGCCGGACGCGCCGGTCACGCCTCTGCGGCACCTGCCCGTCGCCGGGATCGGCCACCTGCGCCAGACCCTGGGAGACGTGCGTCCGGCCGGCGGGCCGGCGCCCCTGGCCGGAGACGACGGCGACGCCGAGTTCGTCGGCGACGACAGCCGGGCCTGGGGCGGTCCCCGCTACGCGGAGCTGGAGGCCTACGTGGCGGAGCTCGGCGACGAGTTCGATCTGGCGGACGCGTTCAGCGCGGCTCCGGAGGACACGCGACGGCCCGTCGACCTGCTCGGGCTGCTCGAGATCGCGCACCGGACGGGCCTCGTCGACCGCGACGGCTACTCCGTCGTGAGCACGCGCCGACCCGACGGGACCGTGCGCCGCTTCGCCTTCGGATCCGTGACCGCCCGCACCGAGGAGGAGACCGACGATGAGTGACACCCTGGCGACCGACGGGCCCGCCGCCGATCCGTTCATCGCGCCCGTGTCGATGGAGGAGGACCCCGACGAGCTCTTCCCCGGCGACCGCGGCGTCCTCGACACCGAGGTGCGCCGGGTGCTCGTGCACGTGCTGCAGCGACGCTTCCTCCTGGCCGACCGCCACCGCGAGCAGTGGGCCGTGCTCCAGGAGCACCGGCAGCTGATCGAGTCGCGGCTGAACGACCTCTTCGTGCGGCTCGTCGTCGACCACGAGCGCGGGGTCGCCTACAAGCAGCAGGTGCGCTCCGACGAGGTCGAGATGCCGGTGCTGCTGCGCGACCTCCCCTACACCCGCGCCGAGACGCTGGTCCTGGTGCACCTGCGCACGGTCCATCAGCGGGAGTCGGCGGCCGGCGAGGCGTCGGCGCGCGTGGACGTCGAGGAGGTCGAGCAGACGGTGCTCAGCTACTTCGCCGACGCCGAGCGCGACACCGCCCGCCGGCAGCGCATGGTCCGCAAGGCGCTGGAGCGGCTCGGCCGCGACGGCATCGTCGACGAGGAGTCCGCAGGGCGGTACCGGATCAGCCCGATCGTGGAGATCGTGCTGAGCGCGCCGAAGCTGCGGGAGCTGAGCGACTGGCTGCGCGGGCGGGCGGGCGAGGCCGCTTCCTCGGTGGTCGCAGACGCGGCGCCCGCCGAGGAGCCCGGCTCGGACGACCCGGAGCAGGCGGACGACGACGCGCTCGAGGGCGACGGCCTCGACGAGGACGCGGACCCGCCCACGGACGGCGTCCTGCCCGGAGCCGATGTCGCGGACGACGAGCCGTTGGACGACGAGCCGACCGACGACGACACCCCCGACCCGGAGGACGACCCCCGATGACGATGCTCGACACCCTCTTCGGCCTGATCCCCGCCGCCTCCCGCGGTCAGCAGTGGCTCGCCGAGGACCTGCAGCTGGTCAACTGGGGCGGCTACGACGGCGCCCACCGGGTCCGCTTCGCGCCCGGCGCCACGCTCCTCTGCGGCGGCTCCGGCTCCGGCAAGTCCACGCTGATGGACGCCTACATCGCCCTGATGATGCCGCACACCACGCCGTTCAACGGCGCCTCGAACGGCGGAGTGACGGGCCGTCCGCGCGGCGAGGACCAGCGGAACATCCTCTCCTACGCGCGCGGCAAGCTCGACGAGTCGCGCACGGACGAGGGCACGACCATGCGCGTCCTGCGCGGCGACGGAGTCGACACCTGGACCGCCGTCGCGATGACCTGGGTCGACCACGACGGTTCGCGCTTCAGCGCGGTCCGCGCCTGGTATGTCCCGGCCGGCTCCCGGGTGCTCGAGGAGACCGTGCGGATCCGCGCGAGCGCCGAGGGCCCGGTCGACCTCGCCGCGCTCGACCGGGCGGCGGCGCACCGCTTCTCCGACGCGTCGCTGCGCGCGGCGGGCCTGGATCCGCTCGGCACCGACCGCGAGTTCTCGGCGCGTCTGCACGCGGTGCTCGGCATCGGAGCGGCGGGAGCCGGATCGAAGGCGATGAGCCTGCTCGCCCGCATCCAGGCCGGTCAGCAGATCACGACCGTCGACGACCTCTACAAGCGGCTCGTGCTCGAGGAGCCCGAGACCCTGGCCTCCGCCGACGCGGTCGTCGCCCACTTCGACGAGCTCGAGAGCACGCGGCAGCGGATGCTCACCGCGCGCCAGCAGGTCGCGGCACTCGAGCCGTTGCGGGGTTTGCGCCTGCGCATCGCCGCGTCCGCGGAGCGCGTGCGCCTCATCGACGCGCTCGGGGAGTTCGATGCCCCGGTGTCGCCGGCGGCCCTGTGGCGCGCTGAGCAGCGCCTCGGCCTGCTGCGCGACGTCGAGGTCGAGCTGCGCGAGCGCACCCGCGCCGTCGACGCCGTGCTCCGCGAGAAGCGGGCGCTCGCCGAGGCGGCGGAGTCGGAGCGGGACGGGCTCGCCGAGGTGCTGCGGGCCTCCGGCGGCGACCGCCTCGAGACGGCCCAGCGCGAGCTCCGCGAGGTGGAGCGGCGGCTGGGAGCGGCGCGCGAGAACCGCGCCCGGCTCGAGGAGGACCTGCGCGCTCTCGGCGAGCCGGAGACCACCCGCGAGCGGTTCGAGGCGGTGCTCGCCCGGGCGGCGAGCGCGGCCGACGCCAAGCGCAGCACCCGTGCGGCCTGGTCGGACGCGGTCGCCGAGCGGAAGGCCGCGGCGCGCGAGCTCGCCGAGCTCGAGGCGGAGCAGCGCTCGGCCTCGGACCGTCGGGACAGCATCCCCCGGCCTCTGCACGAGGCGCGCGAGCGGATCGCGGAGGCAGCCGGCCTCACCGCCGACGACCTGCCCTTCGTCGGCGAGCTGGTCGAGGTGCGTGCCGAGTTCGAGCCCTGGCGCGAGGCGTTCACGCTCGCCCTCGGCGGCTTCGCGACGACGCTGATGATCGACTCCGCCCACCTCGACCGCTTCCGCCGCGCCATCGACTCCCTCCGGCTCCCGGTCCGGCTCCGCTACGAGGGCGTGGAGACCGGGCTCGAGGAGGTGCGGGGCCTCGACCCGCAGACGCTGCCCGGGCGCCTCGACTACCGCGCCACCGCCTTCACCGGCTGGCTGCAGGACCGGCTCGAGGACCGCTTCGGCTACGTGTGCGTCGACAGCGCTGCGGAGCTCGGGCGCCACCGGCTCGCCCTGACCCTCACCGGTCAGCTCTCGCAGGGGCAGCGCGGTGCGCACGGCGGCCACGGCGCCGCGAACGTCCTCGGCTTCTCCAACACCGGTCGTCTCCGCGAGCTGAACGCCCTGGTCGAGGCGGCCCGGGCCCGCAGCGCGGCGGCCGTCTCGGCGGCGTCGGCGGCGGAGGAGGCCCTCGATGCGCTCGACGACCGGATGACGCGCCACGCCCGCCTCGCGCTGGTGAGCTGGGAGACGGTCGACGTCGAGTCGCTGCTCGCCGAGCAGGAGCGCTGGGAGGCGGTCGGCGCCGAGGCGGCGGAGGCGAACCCCGAGCTCGCCGGGCTGCAGGAGCAGATCGACGGGCTGCGCGGCCGCCTCGAGCGCCTCCGCCAGGAAATCGCGCGCGCCGGTGTGGAGCGCGAGCGGATCGAGGCGGAGTGGGCCGTCGTGGTCGACGACGTCGACGCGAGCCAGGCGGTTCTCGATGCGGCGGAGCAGGCAGGACGCGAGCTCGACGACGACCAGCGCGCCTTCCTCGACGCCCGGTTCACGCTGACCGAGGCCGCGGCGTCCGGCAGCGCCTCGGACGTCCTGGTCCGCTTCGACGCAGCGCTCGCCACGGCAGCGCAGCGACTGGCGGAGGACCGCCGCTCCGCGGCCGAGGCGCACGAGCAGCAGCGCGAGAGCGCCGGCCGGATCATGGCCGGCTTCCTCGACCGCTGGCCGAACCCCAACCTGCTCGCGGACCCCGAGGCGTCCGCGGGCGACTTCGAGCGGCTGCTCGACGCCCTCGAGACCAGCGGCCTGCACCGGCTCGAGACCGAGTGGCGCGACAGCCTGCTCACGCTCTCCGGCAACGACCTCACGAGCTTCGACTCCACGCTCGGCCGCTCGCTGCGGGAGATCCGCGAGCGGATCGAGCCGATCAACGTGATCCTGCAGGATCTGCCGTTCTACGACGACGGCCACCGCCTGCAGATCACGACGCGCGAGAACCAGTCGGAGGTGCGCCGTCGCTTCCGCCGCGAGCTCCGCGAGGTGCGCGCGCAGATCCAGGCCGTGTCCGCGGAGGAGGAGCGCGAGCAGGTCTACCGGCGGATGTCCCGGCTCATCCAGCGGCTGCGGCGCACCGCGCCCGACTTCGGCGACCTCGTCGACGTCCGCAACCACGTCCGGGTCAGCGCCGAGCGCGTGGACGCCGTCACCCGAGCGCACGTTGCGCTGTACGACCACATCGGCGAGAAGTCCGGCGGGGAGTCGCAGGAGCTGATCGCCTTCATCGTCGGAGCGGCGCTGCGCTATCAGCTCGGCGACGCGGGAGCAGACCGCCCCCGGTACGCCCCGGTCTTCATGGACGAGGCGCTGATCAAGGCCGACGCCCACTTCACCAAGCGGGCGATCGGTGCGTGGCGCGGTCTCGGCTTCCAGCTCGTGATCGGCGCCCCGAACGACAAGTACAGCGCGATCGAGCCGCACGTCGAGGTGGAGTACGACATCCTCAAGGACACGCGCGGACGCTCCTGGGCCAGGCCGAAGGTGGGCCTGGCCCCCTAGGGCTGCGTGCCGATCTTCGCGTGGCTGCGCGAGTAGGCGAAGTAGATCGCGAAGCCCACGGCCAGCCAGATCAGGAAGCGCAGCCAGGTCTCGATCGAGAGGTTGAGCATCAGGTAGGTGCAGATCAGGGCCGAGAGCAGCGGGAGCCACGGGTTCAGCGGGACCCGGAAGCCGCGCTTCAGGTCGGGCCGCTTGCGGCGCAGCACCACGACGCCGACCGAGACCAGCACGAACGCCGAGAGCGTGCCGATGTTGACCATCTCCTCGAGCACGCCGATCGGAGTGAGCCCGGCGAGCAGCGCGACGACGATGGTCACGACCACGGAGGTGAACCACGGCGTGCGCAGGCGCGGGTGGACGGTGGCCAGGCGCTGGGGGAGGAGCCCGTCGCGCGCCATCGCGAAGATGATGCGCGTCGCTCCGATCAGCAGCGTCAGCACGACGGTGGTCAGACCGGCGACGGCGCCGGCCGAGATGACCGTCGCCATCCAGGTCTGCCCGTGGTAGGCGAACGCATTGGCGAGCGCGGCCGACGGGTCGAGCTCGCGGTAGGGGACCATGCCGGTCACGACGAGGGCGACGGCGCAGTAGAGGACCGTGCAGATGATCAGCGAGGCGATGATGCCGATGGGCAGGTCGCGCTGGGGGCGGCGGGTCTCCTCCGCGGTCGTCGCGACGACGTCGAACCCGATGTAGGCGAAGAACACCAGGGAGGCGCCGGCGATGATGCCGCCGACGCCGAACGTGGCCGGCTCGATGCCCGAGAGGAACTGGAGCAGCGGCTGGGTCAGACCGGACGCGGACTGCGAGGGCTCGGCGGCGGGGACGAACGGGGTGTAGTTGGCGGTGTTCACGAACTGCAGGCCCGCGATGATGACGAACAGGACGATGAACAGCTTGATCGCGACGAGCACCAGGTTGACGCGCAGCGATTCCTTGATCCCGAAGGTCATCAGCGCGCCGAGCGCGAGGACGAGCAGGATCGCCGGCACGTCGACCACGCCGCCGTAGGTGAGCGCCGGCGGGAGAGTCACTCCCAGCTGCTGCAGCAGCGACCCGAGGTACGCGCTCCACCCCTGCGCGACCACGCTCGCTCCGAGGAACAGCTCGAGGATCAGGTCCCAGCCGATGATCCAGGCGAAGAGCTCGCCGAGGGAGGCGTAGGAGAAGGTGTAGGCGGAGCCCGATACCGGGACCGTGGAGGCGAACTCGGCGTAGCACATGGCCGCGAGGGCGCAGGCGAATGCGGCGACGACGAAGCTCAGGACGATCGCCGGTCCGGCGATGTCGTGGGCGGCGCGGCCGGTGAGGGTGAAGATGCCGGCGCCGATGACGACTCCGACGCCGAAGACCGTGAGATCGAGCGCGGTCAGCGACTTCTTGAGCTTGTACTCGGGCTCATCGGTGTCGGCGATCGACTGCTCGACGGACTTGGTGCGGAGGAGGCTCACGGTGGTTCTCTCTGTGGGCTGCGGGGTGGAGGCGCGAGGGCCACTGGGGAGGATAGCGGTGCGGGCGCCTCTGCCGCGCCGGGCGTCGCGCGAGTACGCTTCCCGGCCATGAGCAGGATCTTCTCCGTGGCGTTCGCCGACGTGCACCCCCTCTACGTGGCGAAGGCGGAGCGCAAGGGCCGGACGAGGGAGGAGGTCGACGAGGCGGTCCGCTGGCTCACCGGCTTCTCGGACGAGGAGCTGGCCCGGCACCTCGAGAGCAGGACGACCTTCGAGGAGTTCTTCGCGGAGGCGCGCCTGCCTCCGCAGGCCTCGGCGATCACGGGAGTGATCTGCGGCGTGCGAGTCGAGACGATCGAGGATCCGCTGATGCAGCGCATCCGGTACCTCGACAAGCTGATCGACGAGATCGCGAAGGGACGGCCGATGGCGAAGGTGCTGCGGGCTCCCGCGGCCGGCTGAGCCGCCGGCCCCGGACGCTCCTCCACAGGCGCCGGTCCGCCCCGGTTCTCCCCGGTCCGAGCCTGCGGGATCCTGCACCGCCGGCGACGCGAGCAGGGTGTCGGACATGACATCCACACAGCGAACCCCTGCTCCTCCGTCCCGCCGCCGCGATCCCGAAGTCCTGCGGGCGAGCGCGATCCAGGACCTCCTGGCGGCCGTCCCCTCCATCATCGGCATCCGTCCGGAGGAGTCCGTCGTGGTGGTGCCGTTCCTCGGCACGCGCGCCGGGGGAGGCTTCCGGATCCCGCTCCCGGAGACGCTGCGCGGGATGGAGGCGGAGGCGCTGGCGGGCGGCTGCGCGGCCATGATGGAGACGATGCCGCGGGCCACCGGTGTGCTGGTGGTGGTCTGCACCCGTGCGGGCTACGCCGAGGAGCGGGGGATCCCGCATCTCGACCTCGGCCACGCGGTGCTCCGGCGCCTGGAGCGCACGCGCCTGGACATCATCGCCGTGGCCTGCATCGCCGCCGACGGATGGGGGCGCTACACGGACGCCGAGGAGTGCCGCAGGCCACGTCCGCTCCTCGAGATCGAGCGGAGCGAGACCGGCGTCCTCGCCCGAGCGGTGGCCGATGAGCCTCTGGACATCGACGCGCTCTCCGTGCTGCCGCCGGTCGTCGAGGAGGATCGCGCGCTCGTCGCGGAGGTGCTCCGCCGGCCGCCCCTGGTCGGCGACACGGAACGGCTCGTCGAGCGCTGGCTCAGCGGACCGCGGGACGTCCGCCGCGAAGGACTGATCGTGCGGACCCTGCAGTCGCCGCCCCTCCGCGACCGGGTGACCGTGCAGATCGCGCGGAGCCCGCAGGGAGGAGTGGGAGTGCCGCCCGGCGCGGTGGGCGACGCCCGCGCCGGAACGGACGACGACCACGACCTCGAGCTGTCGGCCCTGCTGCTCGGCAGCGGGCGTGCTCCGGAGCGCGGCCGTCTGGCGCGGGCGACCGGGCTCCTCGCCCGCGCCGCCGCGCTGGCGCCGGAGGAGGCGCGCTCCTCCGTGCTCACCGTTCTCGCGTGGTGCTGGTGGGCGAGGGGAGTCTCGAGCCTCGCGGGGCTCCACCTCGACGAGGCGCTGCGGCTCGACCCCGACGACTCGATGGCCCGGCTCTACGCCTCGCTGTTCGCGGCCCGCCCCCTGCCGGACTGGGTGCTCGCGGCCGCTGCCGAGGCCCTCGACGCCGCGAGCGCCTGAGGTCGGGCGCCGGTCGGTGCGCTCGCCCCGGAGACGGATGCTCTTGCGCGGGGGAGGGGACGGCCCTAATGTGCAACCACATGGTTGTACGAATGGACGCCGACATCGACCTGCTCTTCCGGGCGCTGGCCGACAGCACCCGCCGCGACATCGTCGCCCGGGTGCTGGTCGGCGAGCAGTCCGTCTCCGCACTCGCGGCGCGCTACGAGATGTCGTTCGCGGCGGTGCAGAAGCACGTGGCCGTCCTCGAGCGGGCGGCACTCGTCCGCAAGCGGAGGAGGGGGCGGGAGCAGCTGGTGCAGGGCGAGGTCGCCGCAGTGCGGCAGGCGTCGCGCCTGCTCGACGCCTACGAGCAGCTGTGGGCGGGGAGGATCGACCGCATGTCGGACCTCCTCGACGAGGAGTGACACCTGCGAGCCGACCGGCGCGCGGGATCTGCTGGAGGGAGAGGCGCGATGAGCGTGCTGCAGTCCGTCAAGGACATCGAGGAACTGACCCTGACCGTGACCGCCGAGTTCGACGCGGGGATCGAGCGCGTCTGGCTCCTCTGGACGGATCCGCGCCGCCTCGAGCGCTGGTGGGGGCCGCCGACCTGGCCGGCGACCTTCGAGCGGCACGAGCCGGTCGAGGGCGGACGGAGCGCCTACGTCATGACGGGACCGGACGGCGAGCAGGCGCGCGGCTGGTGGCGCGTGACCCGGGTGGAGGAGCCGACGCGGTTCGAGTTCGAGGACGGCTTCGCCGACGAGCGCGGCGACCCGGTCGACGCGCTGGGGATCACCCGGGCCACGGTCACCCTCGACGAGATCGAGCCGGGGCGCACGCGGATGGTCCTCCGCAGCCGTTTCGAGTCGGTCGAGCAGCTCGAGCAGATGGTCCAGATGGGCATGGAGGAGGGACTCCGCCAGGCGATGGGGCAGATCGACGCGATCCTGCTCGAGGACTGAGTCGGCGCCCATGGAGGTTCGGCGCTCGCCGCGCCGAGCCTCCGCGCTACTGCTCGGGGTCGGTGAGGGCGGCGGCGTAGGCGCGGACGGAGCGCTGGTACCGGGGGAGCCCCGGAGCCAGCGCCTCCAGCGCGATC
This sequence comes from Rathayibacter sp. AY1E8, assembly GCF_002931415.1. NCBI lineage: Bacteria > Bacillati > Actinomycetota > Actinomycetes > Micrococcales > Microbacteriaceae > Rathayibacter > Rathayibacter sp. AY1E8. The sequence continues at coordinate 38,301 of NZ_PSVI01000014.1, read as the reverse complement.
CGCAGGGCCTCGTCGACGCGCCCGGCGCTGTGCAGGGCGAGCGCGAGGAACACCTCCCGCGCGGAGCCCACCGCGGGGTGCGCGGCGGCGCCGGCGAGGAGGTCGATCGCCTCATCGGTGCGGCCGAGGTTCCGGAGTGTCGAGGCGTACTGGATCGTCAACCGCGCCCGCCGCTCGTCATCCAGGCCGGCTGCGAGGGCGCGCTCGTACTCGACCGCCGCCTCCGCCTCGTGTCCCGCGCTGTCGAGGGCGCCGCCCAGCTCGAAAGCGGCGACTCCGTCGTGTCCCGGGTAGCGGGCTGCGAGGACGCGCATCCGCTCGACGACGCCGTCCGGGTCGTCCTGAGCGTCGAGGCGCTCGACCGCCGCGAGCCAGAGGGCGAGCGCGTCGGTCTCGGGGCGGTCGGGGTCGGAGGCGCGTGTCTCGGTCACGCCTCCGACGCTACCGCGCCCGCACAGTGCGGCGGAGCGGAGCTACGAGGCGGTCGAGTCGGCGCCGTCGTCGTCCGACCCGCCGTCGTCGGAGCCGGAGGTGCCCGCTCCGACCGGCGCGGCGCGTCGCCCGGCCTGGATCAGGGCGGTCGACGCAGCCGCTCCGCCGATCAGGGCGAACAGCGCCCAGCCGGCTCCCCACTTGCGCTTGCCGATCAGGGCGTCGAACGAGAGCGCGCCGGGGCCGTCCGCGACGATCGCGGCCGTCGCCGCGACGAGGACGGCGTTGTACTCCCACCCGCCGCCCGCGTTCCACAGGCCGTTGCTCCAGTGCACCTTGCGCACGGCGGTGACCATCGTGGCGACGAGTCCGGCGGCGGCGAGCGGAGTCGCGGCGCCGAGGGCGAGAGCGGCGCCTCCGGCCGTCTCGGTCACCGCTGCGGCGACGGCGTTGCGCCGGGCCGGGTGCATCTCCAGGCTCGACATCATCTGCTCGGTGCCGTCGAGGCCGGGGCCGTCGAACGAGCCCCGCAGCTTCTGCAGACCGTGTCCGACGAAGAGCCCGCCGACGGCGAGACGGAGAACGAGTGAGCCGACCTTCATGGTGACCTCCGGGGTGGGGTGGGGACGTGTAGTGTGAGGGTCCCGGCTGCGCCGCGCCCGGTCAAGGGGTCGCGCCCGGTGAGCGGGCCGCGCGGGAGGCGTGCGCGCTCGGAAAGGGCTCAGAGCAGCGTGTAGGCGGAGGCATCCATCATCACGGTGCCGTCGGTGCACACCTGGAGCTCGGCGGGGGCGCGGACAGCGCCGTCCGGGGCGTCGAGGACCTCGGCGACGAGGTACGCGGAGGTCCCGACCGTGCAGCTGTAGGCGCCGGGGGAGTGCCAGGCGACCCGGACGTCCGCCCGGGCGCCCGGGACGAGGATCACGGGAGCATCGGGGTTCGGGCCGGACGCGTCGGCGACCGCGCTGATCCGGTTCCCGTCGGCGTCGGTCGCGTAGACGCCGGGGATGCCCGCGAGAGCGCAGTCCGAGGAGGAGGTGCTGGTGAGCACGAGGTCGAAGGCGCTGTTCCCGGCACCCGACGCGTCGGGGTCGGGGCGGTACTCCATCGTCAGGTCGGAGCCCGTGCAGCGCGCCGCCGCCGGATCCGCGGCGGGAGAACCGGTCGACGAGGGCTCGGGGGTCGCCGTGACCGTCACGGTCACGGTGGGAGTCGGCGTCGGAGCGGGAGTCGGCGAAGACGTCGGGGTCGCGGTCGCGGTCGGCGTCGGGAGCGGCGTCCGCGCGGACGGGGCTCCGCCGCTGCCCGCGCAGCCGGAGAGGACGAGGACGAGTGCTGCTGCTGCCAGCGCGGAGGCGCCGGTCCGGTGCGAGAACGTGCTCATGTCCGCAGTCTGCCACCGCCCGGACCGATCGGCCCCGCGGATCCGCGAGCATTCTCGGAGGTCCCGGTCAGGGAGGCGGAGGACGGATGCGGCGGGCGTCCGGAGGTGCCCCTCCCCGCGCCCGCCGCACCGGGGTCGGCGCTAGACGCGGACGACCATCTTCCCGGTGTTGCCGCCGCGCATCATCGAGAGGAACGCGTCCACGGCGTGGTCGATGCCGTCGACGACGGTCTCGTCGTAGGCGATCTCTCCGTCGGCGAACCAGCCGGCCATCAGCCGGTTGAACTCCGCCGCGTGGTCGAGGTAGCCGGACAGCGTGAAGCCGCGCAGCGTGAGACCGCGGGTGATGATGTTCGCCATGTTGTCGGGGCCGGGCGTCTTCTCGGTGCTGTTGTAGCCGGCGATCGCTCCGCAGAGCGCCGCGCGGCCGCCGTCGCGGAAGGCGTCGAGGGCCGCCTCGAGGTGGTCGCCGCCGACGTTGTCGAAGTACACGTCGATCCCGTCGGGCGCGGCCTCGGCCAGCTGCTCGCGGACCGGGCCGGAGTGGTAGTCGAAGGCGGCGTCGTAGCCGTACTTCTCGGTCAGCAGGGCGACCTTCTCGGGCGAGCCCGCGGATCCGACGACCCGCTCGGCTCCGAGGAGGCGCGCGATCTGGCCGGCGGCCGAGCCGACGGCTCCCGCGGCGCCCGAGACGAAGACGGTGTCGCCCTCCTTCATGCCCGCGATGGCGGTGAGCCCGACGTACGCGGTGAGTCCGGTCATCCCGAGGATGCCGAGGCGGAGCGAGAGCGGCACTCCGGGGATCTCGGGGACGACGCGGAACTGCGACGACTCGGCCTGCACGACGTCGCGCCAGCCGAGCTGGTGCAGGACCGCGCTGCCGACGGGGAACGCGGGGTCGTCGGAGACGGTCACCCGGCCGACGGCGCCGCCGGTCATGGTCTCGCCGAGGGCGAAGGGCGGGGTGTAGCTCTTCACGTCGTTCATGCGGCCGCGCATGTAGGGGTCGACCGAGAGGAAGGCGTTCTCGACGCGGATCTCGCCCGCGGCCGGATCGCCGTACTCGACGGTCGCGGTCCGGAAGTCCTCGGCGACGGGCCAGCCGTCGGGGCGGCGGACGAGCTGGATCTGGGTGCTGGTGACGGTGCTCATAGGACCTTTCGTGGTGGTGGAGGGGATCAGAGTGAGAGGCCGACGGCGAGCGCGATCACCGCGAGCAGACCCGGGGTCATCTGGGTCAGCGCGGCGCGGCGCTTGGTCGGAGCGGAGAGGAGCAGGACGAGTGCCGCGGCGGCCATCGATCCGGCGCCGGCGAACACGAGGGCCGCGCCGACGGCGGTGGCGCCGATCGCGACGGCGACGATGCCCGCCGCGGTGACGACGGCGAGGAAGAGGTTGTAGAAGCCCTGGTTGTAGGCCATCTCCTTCGTCGCCTCCGCCTCGCCGGCGGTCGTGCCGAATGTCGATCGGGCGCGCGAGGTCGTCCAGAGGACCGACTCGAGCACGAAGATGTAGACGTGCAGCGCCGCGGCGAGAGCGGCGAGCACCAGTCCGAGAACGATCACGGCGGGCCTCCAGGCGATGGTCGTGATGCGGAGGGCTCCGCACCGATTGTGTAACGACCAGTCCACAATATACTGGAGCGAGCGGTCCGCGCCAGTGCGGCGCCGCAGCTGTCACCCCTCAGGAGGAGCGCCGTGGGTCGCACGCAGGGCTTCGACACCGAGCAGGTCGTCCGCGCCGCCCGCGCCGTCTTCTGGGAGAGCGGCTTCGAGGAGGCGTCGCTCCCGGACCTGGAGTCCGCGACCGGACTGCGCCGCTCCAGCCTCTACCACGCCTTCGGCAGCAAGCGCGGGCTCTTCGACGCTGCCGTGCAGAGCTACCTCGACGAGGTGGTGCGGCCCCGGCTCGCCCCGCTCGTCGATCCGCGAGGGGCGTCGCCGACCGCGCTCGAGGAGTACTTCACCGGGCTGCGGGCGGCGCTCGCCGACTCCCGCACGCTCTCCGCGAGGAGCGGCTGTCTGCTGCTCAACGCCGCGGGCGCGCCGATCGCGCGCGACGACGCCGTGCGCGAGGTGATCGCCGACTACCGGGCCGAGCTGCTGGGCGCACTGCGTGCCGGAGCGCTGGCCCGCTGGCCCGACGCGCAGGCGTGGGCGTCGGCTCAGGCGGACGTCCTCGTGTCGCTCCTGGTGGCCGCGCTCGTGCTGGCCCGCGTCGATCCGGCGCAGTCGCTCGCCACCGTGGACGCCGCGCTCGCGCTCGTCCGGTCCTCCGCGCCCTGACGGCCGGCGCGACGAACGCCGGAGCACTGCTCTCGCGCCGGGCCCGCCCTCGCACCCGGCGCGCCGGGTCGGTCCGCACAGCACGACGCCCCCGTGCGCCTCGCGTCCCGGTGGGACGGATGCGCGCGGGGGCGTCGGGCGGGCGGGTTCAGTCGGTTCCGGCGTCGAACGCCGCACCCTCCGAGGCCAGGTCGGTGGCGCGTCCGAGCGCATCGGCCGCTGCGGACCCGCCGCCCTCGGTGATCGCGTCGGCCTCGCCGATCTCGAGCTCGCCGACGAGCTCGGCGGTCGGACCGCCGACGAGGCCGGCGGCCGCGTACTGCTCGAGCCGCGAGCGGGAGTCGGCGATGTCGAGGTTGCGCATCGTGAGCTGCCCGATGCGGTCCTCGGGGCCGAAGGCGGCGTCGCCGACCCTCTCCATCGAGAGCTTGTCCGGGTGGTAGCTCAGTGCGGGGCCGGTCGTGTCGAGGATCGTGTAGTCGTCGCCGCGGCGCAGACGCAGGGTGACCTCCCCGGAGACGGCCGAGCCGACCCAGCGCTGGATGGACTCGCGCAGCATCAGCGACTGCGGGTCGAGCCAGCGGCCCTCGTACATCAGGCGGCCGAGACGGCGGCCCTCCGAGTGGTACTGGGCGACGGTGTCCTCGTTGTGGATCGCGTTCAGCAGGCGCTCGTAGGCGATGTGCAGCAGCGCCATGCCGGGGGCCTCGTAGATGCCGCGGCTCTTGGCCTCGATGATCCGGTTCTCGATCTGGTCCGAGACGCCGAGCCCGTGGCGTCCGCCGATCGCGTTCGCCTCGAGCACGAGCGCGACGGCGTCCGAGAACTCGACGCCGTTCAGCGCGACGGGGCGGCCGGCCTCGAAGCGCACCGAGACGACCTCGGAGGCGATCTCGACCTCGTCGCGCCACGACGCGACCCCCATGATCGGCTCGACGAGCTCGAGGCCGCTGGAGAGCTCCTCGAGGCGCTTGGCCTCGTGGGTGGCGCCCCAGATGTTGGCGTCGGTCGAGTAGGCCTTCTCGGTGGCGTCGCGGTAGGGGAAGCCGCGGGCGACCAGCCACTCCGACATCTCGGTGCGGCCGCCGAGCTCGTTGACGAACTGCACGTCGAGCCAGGGCTTGTAGATGCGCAGGCGGGGGTTGGCGAGCAGGCCGTAGCGGTAGAACCGCTCGATGTCGTTGCCCTTGTAGGTCGAGCCGTCGCCCCAGATGTCGACGCCGTCCTCGCGCATGGCGCGGACGAGGAGGGTGCCGGTCACGGCGCGGCCGAGGGGGGTGGTGTTGAAGTAGGTCTTGCCGCCGGAGCGGATGTGGAAAGCGCCGCACTGCAGGGCGACGAGCCCCTCCTCGACCAGCGCGCTCTTCGCGTCGACGAGGCGCGAGATCTCGGCGCCGTACTGGGCCGCGCGGGACGGGACGCTCTCGATGTCGGGCTCGTCGTACTGGCCGATGTCGGCCGTGTACGTGCAGGGCACCGCGCCCTTCTCGCGCATCCAGGCGACGGCGACGGATGTGTCGAGGCCTCCCGAGAATGCGATTCCGACACGCTCGCCCACGGGCAGACTGCTCAACACTTTCGACATGCCTCCGATTTTAGGAGGAACGGGGACCTCCTCCGTGCCGCGGGAGGTCCGAGCCGCCTCCCGGGGCGCCCGCGCGGGGTGCGCTCCGGCCGTGGGAGCACGTCCTCCGTCGATCCGCGTCGATCGCCGCCGCCCCCGACCGGGGCGCGCGAGCCGGCCGGAGGCTCCGTGGTCCGGAGGCGGCGCCCGCGCAGCCGGCGCGGATCGCCCGCTCCGGCTGAGTGGTTCCGCGCGGCCCGGATGGACGGCCGTGGCGAGCGCGTGCCAGGCTCCGCTCGACCCCGGCTTCCGCCGCCGCCGCCTCCGAAAGGGCTCTCCGTGCCACGACCTCCTCATCGCCTCGCGGCGATGGCCCTCGCCTGCCTGCTCGCCGCGGGCGGTTCCGCCGCTCTGGCGCCGTCCGCCCTCGCGACGCAGGCCGTCGCCGAGACTCCGACCGCCTTCGTCCCGGGGGAGACTCCGCCCGCAGAGGCGCGCGGATCGCAGACCTACACGAACGCTCTCCTCGGCGGCGACTCGCTCGACGCGGGGGAGCGCATCTTCTCGAACGGAGACTCCGCGAGCTTCGAGATGCAGGCGGACGGCAACGCCGTGATCTACGACGCCGGGCGCCGCCCCGTCTGGAGCACCAGGACCCAGGGCACCGGAGCGACCACGGTGCGGATGCAGGAGGACGGCAACCTCGTCGTCGTGACCGGCTCCGGCACGCCCGTCTGGGCGTCCGGGACCGCGGGAGAGACCGGCGCGCTCGCCCTCATCCAGGACGACGGGCAGCTCGTGCTCGTCCGCCCGAACGGGGACACGGCCTGGTCCTCGGCCGACGAGCAGGAGCCCGAGCCGGAGCCGATCGCCGACGTCCTCGACAGCGGGCGCGAGCTCTCTCCGGGACAGCAGCTGACCGCCTCCGACGGCCGCTCGCGCGCCGCGATGCAGAGCGACGGCAATCTCGTCGTCTACGTGGACGGATCCCCGCGCTGGAGCTCCGTCACCTCCGGAGCGGGCAACCGCCTCGCGATGCAGACCGACGGGAACGCGGTGGTCTCGGCCGCCGGGTCCGGCGTGCGCTGGCAGGCGGGAACGCCCGGGAACCCGGGCGCGCGGATGCGGATGCAGAACGACGGCAACCTGGTGATCACCGCCGCCTCCGGACGGCCGCTCTGGGCGAGCTCGACCTCGCGCGCGCCTGAGATCCGCGACGTCCTCTCCTCCGGCTCGCGGCTCAGCCGGGGACAGCAGCTCACCTCGCCGGACGGCCGGTCGCGCGCCTCCCTGCAGGGCGACGGCAATCTCGCGGTCTACTCGCGGGGGGACGTCCGCTGGGGCGCCGGCACCCAGGGCGAGGGCGAGACGCTCTCGATGCAGTCCGACGGCAACGCCGTGGTCACCTCCGCCTCGGGCCGACCCCTCTGGGCCTCGGGTACGGCGGGCAACCCGGGATCCCGCCTGCAGATGCAGAACGACGGCAACCTGGTCGTCTACTCCGCCTCGGGCCGCGCGCTGTGGGCGAGCGACACTCCTCCGGCGCCGCCCGCGCCCGCCGTCCGGGACACCCTCTCCTCCGGGAGCCGGCTCGCGTCCGGTCAGCTGCTGCGCTCCTCCGACGGAGGGAGCGAGGCGGTCATGCAGGGCGACGGCAACCTCGTCGTGTACTCGCGCGGCTCGGCCCGCTGGGCGGCCGGCACGTCCGGAGGCGGCAATCGGCTCGAGATGCAGTCCGACGGCAACGCCGTGGTCTACGCGGGCTCCGGCGGAGCGCGCTGGCAGTCCGGCACGGCGGGCAGCCCGGGCTCCCGGATGGTCATGCAGAACGACGGCAACCTGGTGATCTACTCGCCGCAGGGCCGCGCACTCTGGGCGAGCACGCAGGCCGCGGCGCCGGCGCCGGCACCGGCGCCCGGCCCGGGACGACCTGCTTATCCCGGCGACGCTGTGAACTGCGACGACTTCCCGGACCAGGCCTCAGCTCAGCGGTACTTCGACCTGTACTACCCGTACTACGGCGATGTCGCAGGGCTCGACAGGGACGACGACGGGTTCGCCTGCGAGTCCAACTGAAGGCAGCGAAGGTCCGCTCCTGCCGGAGGGGCGGGCCTTCGGCGGTCCTCGGACGACGAGAGCCGCCGCCCTCCGCTCTCAGGCCCGAGCGGTCCCCTGCAGGCCTCCGGGCCACGCTCGCGGGTATCGAGTGGCGAAGACGACCCGCCTGCGCGAGAGGCTCTCCGGCAGACGACCATCGACAAGGCGCCTCGCGCACTGATGCTCCGCTGCCGCCCGAGCTCCCGCGCCGCCGGGCGACCCGGCATGCTGGGGCAGGACTCCGCCGACGACGCGGATCGGAAGGACGCCATGACCCCGACGACCCCCTCCAGCCGCGAGAGCCTGCTGGTCACCCCCGACGAGCTCGCCGAGCTCATGGCCTCCACCGAGCCGCCGCTCGTCCTCGACGTGCGCTGGCGCCTCGACCGGCCCGACGGCCGCCCGGAGTACCTCGCGGGTCACCTGCCCGGCGCGGTGCACGTCGACCTCGATCACGAGCTGGCCGCCCACGGCGAGCCGGAGGAGGGGCGCCACCCGCTGCCTCCGATCGAGGTGCTGCAGGAGGCGGCGCGCGGCTGGGGGCTCCGCCGGGGCCGGTCCGTCGTGGTGTACGACGACGCGCGTAGCGTCCCGGCCGCGCGGGCCTGGTGGCTGCTGCGGGCGACGGGAGTGGAGGACGTCCGCCTGCTCGACGGGTCGCTCGCCGGCTGGATCCGCTCGGGGCGGGAGCTCGAGACGGGCGACGTCTTGTGCGAGCGGAGCGACATCGAGCTGGCATACGGTCGGCTCCCGGTGCTGGACATCGACGAGGCGGCGGCGCTGCCCTCGGCGGGCGTCCTGCTCGACGCCCGCGCCCCTGAGCGGTACCGCGGCGAGGTCGAGCCGATCGACCCGCGGGCGGGCCACATCCCCGGCGCTCGGAACGCTCCCGCGTCCGCGGCGCTCGACTCCGCGGGGCGGTTCCGGCCCGCCTCCGACCTGCGTGCGGGATTCGAGGCGCTCGGCGTGCGGGAGGACGCCCCCGTCGGCGTGTACTGCGGCAGCGGCGTCTCGGCCGCGGTCGACGTCGTCGCGCTCACGCTCGCGGGCTTCGCGCCGGCGCTCTACCCGGGCTCCTGGTCGCAGTGGTCGAGCACGCCGGGCCGGACGGTGGCGACCGGCCCGGACGCCTGAACCGCCTGCTCCGGAGCGCCCGCGGAGCTCAACTGAGGCGGGAGTGCTCGCCGAGGTGGTGCCAGGTGCGGTTGTGGTAGACGAGCGGCGCCGTGGTCTCGGAGTCCTCGGGCACGTGGGCCTCGAGGGCGTGCACGGCGACGATCGTGGAGGATCCCGCCTCCATGCGGTTGATCACCGTGCCGCGGATCCAGGCGGCGGCGCCCGGGAAGAACGGCTCGCCCGTGGGCAGCCGCGACCAGAGCGACGTGTCGGCGAAGCGGTCGATGCCGCTGGTCGAGCCCAGACGCGCCAGGTCGAGCTGCTCCGCCCCGAGCAGGTGCACGACCAGCGTCTCGGACGCCTGGATGGCCGGAGAGCTGGACGAGGCGGACGAGAGCGAGAAGACGAACAGCGGCGGCTCGGCGCTCACCGAGAAGACGGAGGTCGCGGTCAGGGCGACCGGGCCGGTGCCCGGGTCGGCGGTGATCAGCGCGACTCCGGCGGCGTGGTTGCGGAACGCGAGCTTGAAGTCCTCCGGGGAGAGTCCGGCGAAGGCGCGGTGCTCCGGCTCGCGGTCCGGGGTGGTGGCGAGGTTCTCGCGGCTCATCGGAGACTCCTGATCGATCGAGGGTGCGGCACGGGGTGGTGGCCCGCCGTCGCGCCGCAGCACGGCCCCTCCAGACTGGCGCACCGGCCGGGGGAGGGCCGCCCCATTGCGGAGTATGACGCCGCCACCCCGGGGAACGCCGATCCGCCGCTCCCTGTTCCCGATCACGCCGGATCGGGTGCCCGTCGTCGGCGCCGGCGTCCGCGCACCCGTCGCTCGCCCTCAGCGCAACCCGTCGCCGCGGCCGCGGTCTGCGCGCAGACTCGAGGGCATGGCCCACCGTCAGCGCACGTCCACCGCGCACCCCGAGAGCAAGACCTGCGCCTCCTGCGGTCGCGAGATCGAGTGGCGCGCGAAGTGGGCACGGGACTGGGAGGACGTCCGCTACTGCTCGGACGCCTGCCGCCGTCGCGGAGTCGGACCGGAGGAGGCGCGCCTCGAGGAGGAGATCCGGACCGTCCTGCTCGCGCGAGCGGCGTCGTCGACGGCGTGCCCGTCCGAGGTCGCGCGCCGGGTCGGCGGCGAGGAGTGGCGGCCGCTGATGGAGCCCGTGCGCCGGGCCGCGCGCCGCCTGGTCGACCGGGGCGAGATCGACATCGTGCAGGGCGGACAGGTCGTCGACCCCTCGCGGGCGAAGGGCCCGATCCGGCTGCGGCGGCGCCCCGGAGGACCCCTGTCGCCGGGCGGCGCCGCGGGCTAGCCTCAGCAGATGCCCAGCAGCGACGCCGTCGTCCTCACCGTCCCCGGACCGCACGGCGACCGGGAGGTGCGGATCTCGAGCCCCGAGCGCGTGCTGTTCCCGGAGCCGGGCATCACCAAGCGCGAGGTCGCGGAGTACCTGGTCGCCGTCGGCGAGCCGTTCGTCGCGGCGAACGGCGGCCGCCCCGTCTCGCTGCAGCGCTTCTCCTCCGGGATCGAGGGCGAGCAGTTCTTCTCGAAGAACCCGCCCAAGGGCGCGCCCGAGTACGTCCGGTCCGTCCCGGTGACGTACCCGAGCGGGCGGGTGCATCCGCAGCTCGTGATCGACGAGCCCGCGGCCGCCGTCTGGGCGGCGCAGATGAACACCGTCGTCTTCCATCCGTGGGCGTCCCGCGCCGATGCGCCCGACCTGCCCGACCAGCTCCGGATCGACCTCGACCCGCAGCCCGGCACCGACGTCGCCGACGCGGTCGTCGCCGCGCACGCGCTGCGGGAGGTCCTGCGGGAGGCCGGCCTCGACCCGTTCGTGAAGACGTCCGGCAACCGCGGCCTGCACGTCTTCGCGCCGATCGTCGCCGAGCACGAGTTCCTCGACGTCCGCCACGCGGTGATCGCCGCGGCGCGCGAGCTGGAGCGGCGGATGCCCGAGAAGGTCACGACGGCGTGGTGGAAGGAGGAGCGCGGCGAGCGGATCTTCGTCGACTTCAACCAGGCCAACCGCGACCGGACGATCGCCGGTGCCTACAGCCCGCGGCCGCTCGCGCACGCTCCCGTCTCCACTCCGCTGGACTGGGACGAGCTCGACGGCGTCGACCCGCGGGCCTTCACGATCCGCACGGTCCCGGTGCGCCTCGCCGAGCGCGGTGATCCGTGGGCCCGGATGCACGACGCCCCCGGTCACCTCGACGCCCTGCTCGGCTGGTGGGAGCGCGATGTCGCCGCCGGCCTCGGCGAGCTGCCGTTCCCGCCCGACTTCCCCAAGATGCCGGGCGAGCCGCCCCGCGTGCAGCCCAGCCGCGCGAAGAAGGCCTAGCCGAGGACGTCGCCGAGGTCGTACGCGGTCGGCTGCTCCAGCTGCTCCATGGTGCAGGAGGCGGCGTCGCGGTCAGGGCGCCAGCGCTCGAACTGCACGGTGTGCCGGAAGCGGTCGCCCTCGCGCTGGTCGTAGCGGACCTCGAGCACGAGCTCGGGACGCAGGCGCACGAAGGAGGTGTCGCGGCCGCTCGAGAACCGGCTCCGCTCGCCCTCGCCGCGTACCGGTGCTCCCTCCGCGTCGCGCTCGACCGCGGGTGCGAGCTCCTCCACCAGCTGCACGCGACGCTCGTCGCTGAAGGCCGAGGCCCCGCCGACCTGGCGGACCTCTCCGTCGTCGCCGTGCAGGCCGAGCAGGATCGAGCCCACGCCCGGCTTGGAGGCGTGCTCGCGGTACCCGATCGCGATCACGTCGGCCGTGCGGTGGTGCTTGACCTTGAGCACGGCGCGCTTCCCGGGGGAGTAGGGCGCGGCCAGGGGCTTCGCCACGACGCCGTCCAGTCCTGCGCCCTCGAAGCGCTCGAGCCAGTCGCGCGCCAGGGCCTCGTCGTCGGTGGCGCGGCCGAGGTGCAGCGGATGCGGGACGCCGGCCATCACCGCGGCGAGCGCCTCCCGCCGCGCCGAGTACGGCTCCTCGAGCATGCTGCGCCCGTCCACGGCGAGCAGGTCGAAGGCGACGAGCATCGCCGGGGTGGTCTCCGCCAGCATCGTCACGCGGCTCGCGGCCGGATGGATGCGTTGCGAGAGCAGGTCCCAGTCGAGCCGCTGCGCTCCCGGCTCGCCGGTCGCCAGGACGATCTCGCCGTCGAGCACGCAGCCGTCGGGGAGCAGCCGGAGGAAGGCCTCGACGAGCTCGGGGAAGTACCGGGTCAGCGGCTTGGAGCCGCGGCTCCCGATCTCGCACTCCCCGCCGGAGACCGAGACGATCGCGCGGAACCCGTCCCACTTTGGCTCGTAGGAGTATCCGCCCGCGACGGCGGTCTGCTCCGGCACCGCAGGAACGGCCTTGGCGAGCATCGGGGCGACGGGGAGCGCGAACGGGAGGTCCATGCCCTGATCATCCCGGCCGCGGTCTCGGACCGCACCCCCTTCTGGAAGGCTGTGGACCGGGACGTTCCGGGCCCGCCGCGGAGGTTCGAGGCGTAGCGTTCCCGGCATGAGCATTGACTGGAAGCGCTGGACGCCCGTCGCCGTCGTCCCCGCGGTCGTCGTCGCCGCGGCCGTCGCCCTCCCCCTCTCGGCGAGCGCCGCGGGGGACCTCCCCGAGAAGTCCGCCGCCGACCTCCTCGCCTTCGTCGCCGAGAGCGACGCCACGGCGTTCTCCGGCGAGATCCAGCAGACCTCGGACCTCGGCCTGCCCGACCTCTCGGCGCTCGGCGGCTCCGCCGGCTCGGCGTCCGCCGACCCCGCCGACTCCCTCGTCGAGCTCGCCACCGGCTCGCACCAGGCGCGCGTGTACGTCGACGCTGAGAAGGGCGCGCGCCTCCAGGTGCTCGACCGGCTGGCCGAGCGCGACGTCGTCGCCTCGACGACCGACGGAGTCTGGATCTACGACTCGAGCGCGAACACCGCCACCCACCTCGTGCCTCCCGCCGGCGGAGCCCCCGAGGCCTCGCCGGGCGATCAGGTCGTGACGCCGTCGTCCGCCGCCGAGCAGCTGCTCGCCGCGATCGACCCGACGACCACGGTCGCGGTCGGCTCGGACGTCAGCGTCGCCGGGCGCGATGCGTACGAGCTCGTGCTCACGCCCCGCGACGGCGGCACCCTCGTGGGCTCCGTGACCGTCTCGGTCGACGGCGAGACGGGCCTCCCGCTCGGGGTAGCCGTGACCGCCCGCGGGGGCACCGCGCCCGCGTTCAGCGTCGCGTACACGAGCATCGACTTCTCGACACCCGACGCGTCCCTCTTCTCCTTCACGCCCCCGGCCGGCGCCGAGGTGACGGAGCAGGCCGCTCCGGTCGACGACGAGGCGGACGCCTCCGACGCGCCCGCCGCGGACACCACCGGGCACTCCGACGTCGTCACCACGGGCTCCGGCTGGACGAGCGTCGTCGAGCTGCCCGCCGGTGACGCCGACGCGCTCTCCTCGCTCGACGAGGTCACCACGCCGGTCGACGGCGGCCGCATCCTCTCCTCCGCCCTGCTGACCGTCCTCGTCACCGACGACGGACGCGTCCTCGCCGGCGCAGTCCCGGCCGAGACGCTCCGCGACGCGGCCTCCGCTCGGTGACGGCGGGCGAGCTCGCCGTCGAGACGCGCGGCCTCACCAAGCGCTTCGGGCGCCAGGAGGCGGTCTCCGGTCTCGACCTCGCCGTTCCCCGCGGCGCCGTCTTCGGCTTCCTCGGCCCGAACGGCTCGGGCAAGACCACGACGATCCGGATGCTGCTCGCCCTCGCCGCGCCGACCGCGGGCAGCATCACCGTCCTCGGGCAGGCCATGCCCCGGCGCGCGGCCGAGGTCCTGCCCCGGGTGGGGGCGCTGGTCGAGGGGCCGGGCTTCTACCCGTTCCTCTCCGGAGCGGCCAACCTCCGGCGCTTCGACGCCGCGGAGGCGGGCACCTCGTCCCGCACCCGCGACACCCGCGCGAAGGAGGCCCTCGCCCGCGTCGGCCTCTCGGCCGCGGCGCGCAAGAAGGTCGGCTCCTACTCCCTGGGCATGAAGCAGCGGCTCGGCATCGCGGTCGCCCTCCTCTCGCCGCGCGACCTGATCGTGCTGGACGAGCCCACGAACGGCCTCGACCCGCAGGGCACCCGCGAGGTCCGCGCCCTCGTGCGCGGACTGAACCAGGACGGCACGACCGTCCTCGTCTCCAGCCACCTCCTCGCCGAGATCGAGCAGCTCTGCACCCACGCCGCCGTCATGCGCACAGGGCGCCTCGTCGCCCAGGGCGGGCTGGACGAGCTGCGCGGGGACGCCGCCTCGGTCGAGCTGCTGACGCCCGACCGCGAGCGCGCGATCGTGGCCCTGCACACCCGGGGTCTGGAGCCGCGCACCGCGCCGGGCCCGCACCCCGCCGATCCGCCGCTGGTCGTCGCCGCTCTGCCGCCCAGGCTCGCGGCCGAGACGCTGGTGGCCGACCTCGTGCGGGCCGACGTCCGCGTCCGCGGGTTCGCCGTCCGCCGCCCCTCGCTCGAGGAGCGCTTCGTCGAGCTGACCGGGGAGGGCTTAGATGTCGAGCGCTGACGCGACCGTCCGCCGCGCGGAGATCGGGTCCCTGCTCGCCTCCGAGCTCGCCCTGCTCTTCCGCCGGCGCCGTACCTGGGCGCTGCTCGCGGCCCTCGCCGCCATCCCGATCCTGCTCGCCGTCGCAGTGCGGCTCTCGGGCGGTGACGGAGGCGGGCCGTCCTTCGTGGGCGCGATCGCCGGCAACGGCCTCTTCACCGGCTTCGCGGCCATCACGGTCGCCGTCCCGCTGTTCCTCCCGCTCACGGTCGGGGTCGTCGCCGGCGACGCGATCGCGGGCGAGGCCTCGCTCGGGACGCTGCGCTACCTGCTGGTCAGCCCCGTCGGCCGCGTGCGGCTGCTCGCGGTGAAGTTCGCCGCCTCCCTCGCCTTCTGCCTCGCCGCAGCACTCACCGTCATGGTGGTCGGGATCCTGATCGGCCTGGCGCTCTTCCCGGCGGGACCGGTGACGCTGCTCTCCGGCAGCACCGTCCCGCTCGGCGACGCGATCGGCCGGGCCCTGGCGATCGCCGTGTACGCGGCGCTCTCGCTGGTCGGGCTCTCGGCGATCGGCCTCTTCATCTCGACGCTGACCGATGTGCCGGTCGGCGCCATGGCGGCCACCGTCGTCGTCTCCATCGCGGCGCAGATCGTCGGCTCGCTCTCGCAGCTGGACGCCCTCCACCCGTTCCTGCTGACCGACCGGTGGTTCGACTTCGCCGACCTCCTGCGCGACCCGATCGCGTGGAGCTCCTTCGGCGAGAACGCGCTGCTCCAGCTCGCCTACGTCGCCGTGTTCGGGTCCCTCGCGATCGGCCGCTTCACCACCCGCGACGTCCTCTCCTGATCCTGGGACGACGGAGGCCGCCCTCCCGCACTGCGGTGGGGGCGGCCTCCGATGTCGACGGGGTCAGTCCTGGGGAGCGATCCCGAAGCTGACGGAGCCGCCCTCGTCCACCTGCGCGTCGAGGACCTTGTCGCCGAGAGCGACGGAGGCGGCGACGTCGAGGAACACGCGCGCTCCGTCCTGCTCCACGACGGCGTCCGTCGTCTCGGGGGCCGCGGCGACCGCGACAGCGAAGTTGCGGGCGTCGAGATCGGTGCCGCTGATGCGCAGGCCTCCCTCGACGGGGGTCTCGGTCTGCCCGGTGATGGTCTTGACGACGGTGCTGGCGTTGTCGGTGAGCGTGAGCATCGGGTCGTTCCTTCCGTCCGTGGTCGATGAGGGGGCCACGTTGCCGGGATCCGGCGGCACCCTCAAGGCGGCGGAGCGGATGTGGAGGGGATGCACACCTGGACGGCCCGGGGAGTCGCGGCGCTCGCCGGAGCCGCGCCGGGCCGGGGGCGCCGCATCGCCTGCCACACTGGCCGGATGCACCCCGCCGACTCCTGCCCCTGCGGAAGCCGCCGCCACTACGCCGACTGCTGCCGCCCCGCCCACCTCGGCGAGGAGCCCTCGCCGACGGCGGAGCGCCTGATGCGCAGCCGCTACAGCGCGAACGTCCTCGGCAGCGCTCCCTACCTGCTCGCGAGCTGGCACCCCTCGACCCGGCCGCGCCGCATCGACCTCGATCCCGACGTGCAGTGGCGCCGGCTCCAGATCGTCGACACCTCGTTCGGCGGGGAGGGCGACGAGGAGGGCCTGGTCGAGTTCCGCGCCTCCTACCGCTCGCCCGCCGGCCCCGGCCTCGTGCACGAGCGCAGCCGCTTCCTGCGCGAGGACGGTCGCTGGCTCTACGTCGACGGCGAGATGCTCGGCGACGAGGCCTGATCCGTCCGGGCCGTCCTACTCTGGAGGCATGGCCAAGGACTTCCGCCGGGCGGACGACGCGTCGCGCTACGAGCTCCACCTCGACGGCGCCCTGGTGGGCGTCCTCGACTACCGCGAGGCGCCCGGCAGCGTCTCCCTCGTCCGCTCCTTCACGACCCCGCCCTTCCGAGGCCGCGGGCTCGCCGGCGAGCTGGTCTCCTTCGCCGTCGACGACATCGAGGCCGCCGGCGGGCGGAGCGTCGTGCCGATGTGCTGGTACGTCGGACAGTGGTTCGAGCAGCACCCCGAGAAGGCGCACCTCCTCGCTCCCTCCTGAGCCGCTCACTCACTCGCGGACCGCGGGCTCCACTCCGGCCAGGTCCGGGCCGAGGCCGATGTCGACCAGGCGCAGACGGCCCGCGTAGGAGTCGCCCGGAGGCAGCAGCAGACCGGCCTTGATCGCGCCGAAGGCGACCGTCACATCGGCGCGCAGCACGGTGGGATCGGGGACCGACCCGTCGTCGGGATGGATGCCGCTCGGCAGGTCGACCGCGACGACCACCGGGCGCTCGGCCCGCCGCTCCAGCGCGTCGAGCACCGCCTCGACGACGACGCGCGGCCGCCCCCGCAGCGCGGGCTCCGTCGCTCCGATGCCGAGGATCCCGTCGACCAGGACGTCCGCCCGCGCCACCGCCGCGGCGAGGCCGGGCGCGTCGTCGGCCGGCACCTGCCCGCAGCCCTCGTCGAGCGCCACGGCGAGGCCCCGGCGGTGCACCCGCTCGGCCGTGAGGACGAGGACGACGTCGGTTCCGGAGGAGGAGAGCTCGGCGGCCGCGTAGAGCGCGTCACCGCCGTTGTCGCCCGGACCGACCAGGACGAGCACCGAGGCCGGACGGGAGCGGTCGGAGCGCCCGGCGAGCACGAGACGCAGCTCGCGGGCGAGGCCGTCGGCGGCGCGCTGCATCAGCGGCTCCCGCCGGGCCAGGTGCGGAGCCTCGGCGGCCCGCACCTGCGCGGACGTGTATCCCTCGACCATGCGCTCCACTGTGCGCGCGGCGCTGCGGGCGTGCAACCCCGTCAGCTCTCCTGCACCGCCCGGTCCGACTCCTCGACGATCGCCCGCATCGCGGCCTCCGCAGCGTCCGCGTCGCCCGAGGCGACGGCGGCGGCCACCGCCCGGTGCAGCCGCACCGCGGTGGAGTCGGCCTCGCGCGGCATGAGCGCATTGCGGGTGCGGCCAGCGAGGACCTCGGCGACCAGATCGCCCAGCTGCGCGAGCATCCGGTTGCCGGACGCGGCCAGGAGGGAGCGGTGGAAGGCGGTGTCGGCGGCGAGGTAGGCGGACTGGTCGGCTGCGCGGGAGTGGGTGGAGAGGGCGTCGCCCGCCTCCGTGAGCGTCCGCCGCTGCTCCTCGGTCGCGTTCGCCGCGGCGAGCCGGGCCGCGAGCGGCTCCACCCCGAGTCGGAGCTCGCTGAGCTGGTGCAGCTGGCGCCGCCGGTCCGGGCCGTCCAGTCCCCATGCGACGACCCGCGTGTCCAGGGCGTTCCAGCACTCCGGAGGCTGGACCCGCGTCCCCGCGCGGCGGCGGGACGTCACGAGCCCGAGCGTCTCGAGGACGCGCACCGCCTCCCGCATCACCGAGCGGGAGACCCCGCGCCGCTCCGCACGCTCGTCGGCGCTGAAGGTGGTGCCCGGCGCGAGCTCGCCGCGCACGATCTGCGAGCCGAGCTCGTCCAGCACCGAGTGGTGCAGCGAGGGCGTCGGCGCGGGCATGCGGTCATCCTGCCATCGCCGGAGTCGCGCCCCGGCCGATCTTCGGGCATGATCGGGACACACGCAGGTTATGTCGGACAAAAGCCGGCCGCTGGCCGTCGGCTCGACCAAGGACGCTCATGACACCGACCCTCCTCTCCGCCCTCCGCGCCGCCGCCGGGGACGCCCCCGCCACCACCGCCGGGCAGGGGCAGTTGATCCTCGCCGCCGTCGTCGGCATCGCCGTGATCGTCGTGCTGATCACCTGGCTGAAGCTGCACCCCTTCGTCTCCCTGCTGATCGGAGCGCTGACGACGGGCCTGATCGCGGGGCTGGCGGCGGCGGACGCGGTCGCCAGCTTCGCGCTGGGGTTCGGCAACACCATGGGCGGCGTCGGCATCCTCATCGGCCTCGGCGCGATGTACGGCAAGCTCCTCGCCGACTCGGGCGGCGCGGACCGCATCGTGGACACCCTCATCGCCCGCTCGAGCACTCGCGCGCTGCCCTGGATGATGGGCTTCGTCGGCGCGCTGATCGGGCTGCCGATGTTCTTCGAGGTCGGGCTCGTGCTGCTGATCCCGGTCGTGATCCTGGTCGCCCGCCGGAGCGGTCTGCCGCTGATGAAGGTGGCGATCCCGACGCTCGCCGGCCTCTCGGTGATGCACGGCCTCGTCCCGCCCCACCCCGGACCGCTGGTCGCGATCGACGCGCTCGGCGCGAACCTCGGCGTGACCCTCGCGTTCGGCGTCCTGGTCGCGATCCCCACCGTCGTCGTCGCCGGCCCGCTCTTCGGCCGGGTCGCCGCCCGCTGGGCGCCGGTGGAGACGCCGCCGCTCTTCGGCGAGGGCGCGGGCGAGACGCGCGAGCACCGCCCGGGCTTCGCCGCCGCCGTCGCGAGCATCCTGCTGCCGGTCGTGCTGATGCTGGGCAAGGCGATCGCCGACATCGCGGCCCCCGGATCCACGGACGCCTGGAAGGGCGCCCTCGACTTCCTCGGCACACCGACCATCGCGCTGGGGATCGCGCTTCTGGCCGGTCTGGTCCTGCTCGGACGCGGCGGCCGGATGAACCGCACCGAGCTGCAGGCCTCGCTCTCGAGCTCGCTGCCGCCGATCGCGGGCATCCTGCTCATCGTCGGCGCGGGCGGCGGTTTCAAGCAGGTCCTCGTCGACACCGGGATCGGCGGGGTGGTCGCCCAGCTCGCGGAGGGGAGCGGCGCCTCGGCGCTGCTGCTCGCCTGGCTCGTGGCCGTCGTGATCCGCGTCGCCACCGGCTCCGCGACCGTCGCCACCGTGACCGCCGCAGGGATCCTCCAGCCGCTGACCGAGACCATGGACGGGCCGATGGTCGCCCTCATGGTGCTCGCGATCGGCGCCGGCTCGGTGTTCCTGTCGCACGTCAACGACGCCGGGTTCTGGCTGGTGAAGGAGTACCTCGGGCTCAGCATCGGCCAGACGCTCAAGACCTGGACCGTGATGGAGTGCCTGGTCTCGGTGACCGGGCTCGCCGGGGTCCTCCTGATCGGTCTCTTCGTAGGAGGTATCTGATGACCGCTCTTCCCACCGTCCCCGTCCGCGCCGTCGTCGTCATGGGCGTCTCCGGCAGCGGCAAGTCGACCGTCGCGTCGCTCCTGGCGCGCCGACTCGGCTGGGAGTTCCTCGAGGGGGACGACCTGCACCCGCAGGCGAACGTCGACAAGATGCACGCCGGCATCCCGCTGACCGACGAGGACCGGGCGCCCTGGCTTGCCGAGATCGCCCGCGTGGTGGACCAGCGGATCGCCGCGGGCGGCTCGGTCGTCGTGACCTGCTCGGCCCTGCGCCGCCGCTACCGCGACGTCCTGCGCCGCGACGACCTCGTCTTCGCGCACCTCGCGGGATCGAGGGACCGTATCGCCGGGCGGCTCGCCTCGCGGGTCGGCCACTTCATGCCGACCACGCTGCTCGACTCGCAGTTCGAGGCGCTCGAGCCCCTCGGCGACGACGAGCTCCACGTCACGGTCGACGTGGGCGGCGCTCCGGAGGAGGAGATCGCCGAGATCCTCGGGGGGCTCGGCCTCGCGTCCGCGGGCGCCTAGAGCAGCAGCGACTCCACCGGCACGGCCGGGAGGTCGAAGGCCGCGGCGACGGCGGTGTTCGTCACCCGGCCGTCGTGGGTGCTCAGGCCGCGGGCGAGCGCCGGGTCGGCGGCCAGGGCGGCCCGCCACCCGCGGTCGGCCAGCGCGAGCGCGTAGGGGAGCGTCGCGTTGGTGAGCGCGCGGGTCGAGGTCTCGGGAACGGCGCCGGGCATGTTCGCGACGCAGTAGTAGACGCTCCGGTGCACGGGGAACACCGGGTCGTCGTGCGTGGTCGGACGCGAGCCCTCGAAGCAGCCGCCCTGGTCGATCGCGATGTCGACCAGCACCGAGCCCGGCTTCATCGTGGCGACCATCTCGTCGGTCACCAGCTTGGGCGCCTTGGCGCCCGGGATGAGGACGGATCCGATCACGAGGTCGGCGTCGGCCAGCTGCGCGGCGATCTCGTAGGCCGAGGAGGCGCGGGTCTGGATCGCGCCCTGGAAGCGGTTCTCGAGCTGCGCGAGGCGGGGGAGCGAGAGGTCGACGATCGTGACGTCGGCCCCCATGCCGAGGGCGTTGGCCGCGGCGTGCTCGCCGGCCGTGCCGCCGCCGATCACGACGACCTTCGCCTTCGGAGTGCCGGGGACTCCGCCGAGCAGCGTGCCCCGTCCGCCGACGGCGCTCATGAGGTGGTACGCGCCGACCGTGATCGACAGGCGCCCGGCGACCTCGCTCATCGGCGAGAGCAGCGGCAGCCGCCGGTCGTCCAGCTGGACCGTCTCGTAGGCGATGGAGGTCGTCCCGGCGGCGAGCAGCGCATCGGTGCACGGGCGGGAGGCGGCGAGGTGGAGGTAGGTGAAGAGCACCTGGTCGCGGCGCATCCGCGGGTACTCGGCCTCGATCGGCTCCTTGACCTTGAGGACCAGCTCGGATTCGCCCCAGACCTCATCGGGCCCGTCGACGACGCGGGCGCCGGCGCGGCGGAAGTCGCTGTCCGACACGCGGGAGCCCAGGCCCGCGCCGGCCTCGACCAGGACCTCGTGGCCGCGGCGCACCAGCTCGTGGACGCCGGCCGGAGTGGCGGCGACCCGGTTCTCGTTGTTCTTGATCTCGGTGGGGATCCCGACGCGCACGGCGGCTCCTTCGCTGCGGCCCGCGGGGCGGGCGGTGGGCGCCGATCCTGCACCGGCTCTGCCCCCATCGTGCGAAGATCGTGCCCGGAGCGGAGGAACTCCGCAGGATCGGTCGGAAGTCACCGCACGGGCCGAAGGTTCGTCGGCGGAGTGAGGGAGCGGGCGCATGCCACCGAAGGATCTGCACGACCTCGACGACCTGGATCCGGTCGACCGGACCCTGGTGCGCCTCCTCCGCGCCGACGCGCGGACGCCCAACAGCCGGCTCGCCGAGCGCGCCGGCATCGCCCCGTCGACCTGCGTCGCACGCGTCCGGGGCCTCGTCGAGCGCGGCGTCATCACCGGCTTCACCGCCGAGCTCGACCCGGCGGCGCTCGGCCTGACCCTGCAGGCGCTGATCAGCGTCAGCATCCGTGTCGGCCAGCGCCAGGCGATCACGCGCTTCGCGGAGGAGATCCGCGCGCTGCCCGAGGTGGTCCAGGTGTTCTTCCTCGGCGGGTCGGAGGACTTCATCATCCACGTCGCGGTCCGCGACTCCAGCGACGTGCGGGACTTCGTGGTCTCGAACCTCTCGGCGAACCCGGCGGTGGCCTCGACGCGCACGAGCCTGGTGTTCGACCACCACCGCAAGGGCCCGGCGGTCCCCGAGTAGCGCGAGCCGGCGCGGGCCCGAGCGGCCGCTCGGCCCGCGCCCGTCCCTCGGGGCTAGTGCGCCCCGGGGTTCACGTCGCCGCCCCCGCGCTGCATGAGGCCGGGGATGCGCTTGGCGAGCCCCGGGATCGCCTCGTCCGAGATCGAGATCCGCGTGTCGCGCAGGCGCTGGCGCAGCAGGGTCTCGACGTCCTCCTCCGGTCGCAGCTCGGCGTCGCCGGCGACCTGCAGCAGCACGCCGCGCAGCTTCTCGTCGAGCTGCGCGTCGTCGCTGCCGTGCTGGATCGGGTGGTCCTGGGATGCGTTCGTCATGCCTCCATGCTGGCACCGGCGACCCCGAGCCGAGAGGACTTGCGCCGCGGCAGGATGGTCGCATGCCGTTCACCCGCGCCGAGCTCGCAGCGTTCCAGGACCGCACCGTCGAGGACCTGCTGGGCGACGACGTCCGGCTCCTCTTCGTCGGCATCAACCCGGGGCTGTGGACCGCCGCCACCGGCGCGCACTTCGCCCACCCCGGCAACCGCTTCTACCCGGCGCTCGTCGCGGCCGGGATCCTCGAGCGCGCGCCGCGCGTGTCCGAGGGGATGAGCGCCGCGGACCGCGCGGAGCTCGTCTCCCGCGGCGTCGGCATCACCAATCTCGCCTCCCGGGCGACCGCCCGTGCCGACGAGCTGACCGCGGAGGAGCTGCGCGAGGGCGCTCAGCGGCTGGTCGCCACCGTGGAGCGGGTGCGGCCCCGGGCCGTCGCGGTCGTCGGCATCACCGCCTACCGGATCGCGTTCGGACGCCGCAGGGCGGTGCAGGGCAGGCAGGAGGAGGACGTGGCGGGCGCGCCGCTCTGGGTGCTGCCGAACCCGAGCGGCCTGAACGCGCACGACACCGTCGCCTCGCTCGGGCGCGCCTACCGCGAGCCGGCGCTCGAGGCGGGGATCGTCTCTTCCGACGCGCTCCTGCCCGGGGACGTCGGACCCCGCCCGCAGGAATAGCCGTCGACCTCCGGAGGTTGCAGAAGTCCATGAGTATGCATGAAGTCAAGTTCGGCGTCGACACGTTCGGCGACGTCACCGCCGGCCCGGACGGCGCCCCGCTGCCGCACGGCCAGGTCCTCCGCGACGTGGTCGAGGAGGGAGTCCTGGCCGACCGCGTCGGCATCGACTTCTTCGGGATCGGCGAGCACCACCGCGCCGACTTCGCCGTGAGCGCACCGGACGTCGTGCTCGCCGCCATCGCGGCCCGCACCGAGCGCATCCACCTCGGCTCCGCCGTGACGGTCCTCTCCTCGGACGACCCGGTGCGCGTCTACCAGCGCTTCGCCACCCTCGACGGACTCTCCGGCGGCCGGGCCGAGGTCATCCTCGGCCGCGGCTCCTTCACCGAGTCCTTCCCGCTCTTCGGCTACGACCTCGCGCAGTACGAGGTCCTCTTCGAGGAGAAGCTCGACCTCTTCCACGCCCTGATCCAGGGCGGCCCGGTCACCTGGCAGGGCACGACCCGCCCCGCGCTCACCGAGCAGAGCGTCTACCCGACCCTCGACAACGGCACCCTCCGCACCTGGATCGGCGTCGGCGGCAGCCCCGAGTCGGTCGTCCGCGCCGCCCGGTACGGCTTCCCGCTCGTCCTGGCGATCATCGGCGGCTCGCCGGCCCGCTTCCGCCCCTACGTCGACCTCTTCGGCCGCGCGCTCGACCAGCTCGAGCAGCCCCGCCTCCCGGTCGCCGTGCACTCGCCCGGCTTCGTCGCCGACACCGACGAGGAGGCGCGCGAGCTGTACTTCCCGCACCACAAGGCGATGATGGACGCCATCGGCCGCGAGCGCGGCTGGTCCCCGATGACCCGCGAGCGCTTCGAGGAGGAGGCCGGCCCCGACGGCGCCATCCACCTCGGCTCGCCCGAGACGGTCGCCCGGAAGATCGCGCGAACGGTCGAGGCCCTGGGCATCGACCGCTTCGACCTCAAGTACAGCGCCGGGACGCTGCCGCACCCGGCGATCATGCGCAACATCGAGCTCTACGGCACGCAGGTCATCCCGCGGGTGCGCGAGCTGCTCGCGCACTGACCCCCGCCGGGCGCCCGTTCCCCCGCTGGGCGCTCGGCGCGTTCCGAGCCGACGCGGTGCGCGCTCCCACCGGGCGCCCGGCCCGCGTCGATACACTCGGAACCCCCCGCCCCGACCCTCCCGGAAGCACATGCCCGACAGCCACGCCGCCCGCACCCCCTACGAGGTGCTGGGCGTCGCCGCCACCGCGTCCGACGACGAGCTCCGCCGGGCGTACCGGCTCCGCCTCCGCGAGACCCATCCGGACACGGGAGGCGACGCCGCATCGTTCCACGCGGTGCAGCTCGCCTGGGAGCGGATCGGCAGCGCCTCCGCCCGCGGCGACTACGACCGAGGCGCTCCCGCCCCCGGGAGGTCCTCCCCGCAGTCGCCGTACACCGGCTCACCGCGCCCGCAGACCGCCTCGGCCGTGCGCGCCCGCTCCTACGGTCACCCGGGAGGCGCAGCGCGCGAGTACTACCTGCGCCTGGTGCGCGAGTGGCTCGGCCGCGGCGTCGAGACCGAGGACCCCTTCGACCCGGCGATCGTCCGCTCCGCTCCTCGCGAGGTCCGCTCCTGGCTCGCGAAGGCTCAGGCCGAGGAGGCGACGGCCGCGCTCGTCGGCGCGCTCGGCATCGCCTACACGATCTGGAACGACGTCGCGGTCGGCGACGGCGGGCTCAAGATCGACCACCTCGTGCTCGGGCCGGCCGGCCTGCTCGCGCTGACCTCCGCCGACTGGGGCGACCCGGTCCGCCTGAGGAAGGGCGAGCTCGAGGGCCCCGGGATCGCCGAGGACGAGAAGCCGATCGCCTCGCTCGCGAAGGCCGCGCGCCGTCTCGGCCGCGAGCTGGGCGTCCGGTTCTCGACGAGCGTCGTGGTCGTGCCGGACGACGCGCTGGAGCAGCCGTTCGAGCAGGTCGAGCGCGGCAGGCACCAGGGCGCCGTCGTCATCCGCCGCTCGCTGCTGCCGCAGCTGCTGCGCTCCGGCACGGACGACCCGCGGCTCGGCGGGTACGGCGAGTCGTTCGAGGTCCGCACCCGGGTGCAGAACCGCATCCGCTTCGTCTGACGCCGCGCTAGCCGCCGCTCGCGACCGGGGCAAGGGGTTAGCGCGCATCCGGCGCCCCGCCCACCATGGGACGTGCCCCCGGGCATCCACGACGAGCGGAACGAGGACGGACGATGGTGCGATTCGGATACACCCTGATGACCGAGCAGAGCGGACCCAAGCAGCTGGTGGGCTACGCGGTCGACGCCGAGAGGCTCGGCTTCGAGTTCGCGGTCTCGAGCGACCACTACTCGCCGTGGCTGACCGAGCAGGGGCACGCCTCCTACGCCTGGACGCTGCTCGGAGCGGTCGCGCAGGCCACGTCGACCATCGACCTCACGACCTACGTCACCGCGCCGACCATCCGCTACCACCCGGCCGTGGTGGCGCAGAAGGCCGCGACGCTCGCGATCCTCTCCGACGACCGCTTCACGCTCGGCCTCGGCTCGGGCGAGAACCTCAACGAGCACGTCGTCGGCGAGGGCTGGCCCTCGGTCGCCGTGCGCCAGGACATGCTCGAGGAGGCCGTCCACCTCATCCGCGAGCTGCACACCGGCGAGCTGGTGACCTGGGAGGGCGAGTACTTCCGCGTCGACTCCGCCCGCATCTGGGACCTGCCGGACACGCCGGTCGAGATCGGCCTGGCGGTCTCGGGGGAGAAGTCGATCGCCCGCTTCGCGCCGATCGGCGACCACCTCATCACGACCGAGCCCGACGCGGAGCTGATCTCGCAGTGGACCGCGGTCCGCGGTGCGGACGCCGCCCCCTCGCGCACGATCGGCCAGATCCCGATCTGCTGGGCGCCGGACAAGGAGCAGGGAGTGGCGCTGGCCCACGAGCAGTTCCGCTGGTTCGCCGGCGGCTGGGCGGTCAACTCCGATCTGCCGACCCCCGCCGGCTTCGCCGGAGCGAGCCAGTTCGTGCGCCCGGAGGACGTCGCCGAGCAGATCGCCTGCGGCCCCGACCTCGACGAGCTCGCCCAGAGCTTCGTGCCCTACATCGAGGCGGGCTTCACCGACATCGCCCTCGTCCAGGTCGGCGACGAGCTGCAGCAGCGGTTCCTCGACGAGGCGGCGGAGGGGCTCCTGGAGCGCCTGCGCGCGCTCGCCCCCTGAGGCCGCTGCCGGGTCGCGCGGTCAGAATCCGCGGAGGCGCTCGATGTCGCGCCGGTCGCGCTTCGTCGGGCGGCCCGCTCCGCGGTCACGGACGATCACGCCCGGCGCGGACTCCCGGGGTGGCGGCGGGGGTGTCCGGTCCTCCGTGCACTCGGCGGCCACCGGCGCACCGACCCGCTTGACCACGAGTCCGCGGACGATCAGCTCCCGGTCGAAGCCGCCGATCCGGGCGCGGACCTCATCGCCCACCCGCACGGTCTGCGCCGCCTTGGCCCGCTCGCCGTTGACGCGGATGTGGCCGGCCCGGGCCGCGGTCGTCGCGGCGGAGCGCGTCTTGTAGATGCGCACCGCCCAGAGCCACGCGTCCACCCGCACGGCACCGGTCACCGGGATCTGCATCCCCCCAGTCTACGAACGGCGCCCGCTCGCCACCCACCCCGCGGTCCTACACTGGCCGCCGACAAGGAGGTTCCCATGAACCGAGACGACAGCATCTACACCGGAGCGGACGACGCGCTGCGGAGCGGCGACGACCGCATGGTCGCGGCGAACGACAGCTCCGGAGCCGGCGGAACCCGCGGCGACGTCGGCATGAGCACGACGAGCGGCGAGGGCACCGGGGTCCCCACCCGCGGCGCGCCTCCGCAGAGCGGATCCCCGTCCGAGCTGCGCCCCACCGGCTTCCCGCACGCGGGCCTGGAGTTCTCGCTCGTCCCGTCCGGGCACGAGGAGTGGCGGATCGAGCACCCGGGCGGTCGCACCGTCGGCGTCCTCGCCGTCATCTCGCACGCGGGCGAGGAGTCGGAGGCCGTGTTCGTCACGCGCCGCGTCGGCTCCGAGGACGCCGTGGCCGAGGGCACCGACTGGCGCGGCATCGTCTCGGCCGTGATCAACGACGAGGCGGCGGACGAGCGCGATCCGGTCCAGCTCGACCCCACCGTCGAGCACGTCCGCGGCGGACTGATCAGCCGCGGCCCCGCGGACGTCGACGGCCTCTCCTGAGCCCTCTTCTCCTCCGGGACGCCGTCCGCGCTCAGCGCGGGGCGTCCCACGGAGAGGATCGGAGTCTCAGCGGGCGAGCAGCGCGGCGTTGATCCGGGCCGAGAGGTCGGCGTCGACGCGGCGGTCGGTCCCGTCGACGGCGCGGACGGGAGCGGCGTTGCGCGCGCTCGAGACCAGCCACGCCGCGTCCGCCGCCTCCAGATCGCCCGAGCGCAGCGGACGCACCGCCGTCCCGAGGCCGAGGCCCGGCGCGAGCGCGAACAGGTCGGCCTGCGTGGTGCCGGGCAGCAGCCCGAGGCTCGGCGGAGGAGTCACGAGCTCCCCGCCCGTCAGCAGCAGGAGGTTCGAGGTCGGCCCCTCGAGCAGGTAGCCGTCGCTCGACACGAACAGGGCGTCGTCGGCACCGCGCCGGGCGGCCTCCCGCGCGGCCGCACGGTTCACCGCGTACGAGAGCGTCTTCGCGCCGGCGAGCAGCCAGGGGGACGTCGACTGCACGTCCGAGCGCAGCCCGCGGTCCAGGAGCACCACGCGCACGCCGTCGCGCCGGGCCGGGCCGAAGTCCGGGCTGGTCTGCACGAAGACGACGCCGGTGGGCCGCCCGCCGCCCTCGACGCCGCGGGTCAGGATCGTCTTCACCATCGCCTCGGCGACGGGCGGGTGCGCGGCCACCGCCGCTCCGATCGCCTCGAGCCAGGCGGCCCGGTCCGGCCGGGGCAGGTCGAGCATCCGGGCCGAGCGCTCGAAGCGGTCCAGGTGCGCGTCGAGCGCCTGCAGCCGTCCGTCGACCAGGTTGATCGTCTCGAACACGCCGTCGCCGCGGGTGAAGCCGAGGTCGGTGACGTCCAGATCGCCGCGCCCGCTCGGATCGATGCGGTGCGCGGGTCCTCCCGGCGAGTGCGCCTCGGCGTCGAGGGAGGGTCGGTCGAGGACGACGAGGGTCTCAGCGGGCATGGGCGGTGCGGTCCTTCCGGGAGCGGCGGCGGGGGGAGAAGCGGAGCAGCGCGATCGTCAGCAGGGCGCCGATCAGGGAGCCGCTGCCGTTCGAGACGAGGTCCTGCACGTCGGAGACGCGGGTCGGCAGCCACAGCAGCTGCGCTGTCTCGACGGCCGCCGACACGGCGAGCCCGATGACGGCGGCCCACAGGCGGCGACCCGCCGGCAGCTGCGCGGCGATCAGCGCACCGAGCGGCACGAAGAGCAGCACGTTCGCGGTGAACTCCGCCACGTCGAAGTCGAACCAGCCGGTGAGCGGCGTGGAAGCGAGGAAGGCGATGATCCCGCGGATCAGCGCGTTGGGCTCCCCGGCCGGGTAGGGCGCGGGCGTCAGCGTGATCAGGGCGATCAGCGCGAGCCAGGCGAGCGTCGCGAGGCGGAGGGGTCTCGAGCGGCGCATCGTCCGATTCTGCCAGCCCGTCGGGGTCGGGCGCGGCGGGCGCGGTGTGGGAGGCTGGAGGGCATGACCAGCGAGGACCCCGGCGCGGACGCCGTGCTCCCGCGCCACCCCTTCGACGCGTCGCTCGGCGACGGCTGGGTCGAGATCGGCGACGGACGCCGCTTCTGGGGGCGCTTCGGCGCCGCCGGCCTCCTCCTGCGCGATCCGTCGGGACGCGTCCTGCTCCAGCACCGCGTCAGCTGGAGCCACTTCGGCGACACCTGGGGGCTGCCCGGCGGCGCCCGTCACCCCGAGGAGACGGCCTTCGAGGCGGCCCTCCGGGAGTCGGAGGAGGAGGCGGGCGTCCCCGCCGACCTGATCCTGCCCGTGCTCTCCAGCGTCGTCGTGATCGGACCGTGGAGCTACTCCACCGTCCTGGCCGAGTCCCGCGAGCACTTCACTCCCCGCATCAGCGACGCCGAGAGCACCGAGCTGCGCTGGGTCGCCCCCGACGAGGTCGACTCCCTGCCGCTGCACCCGGGCTTCGGAGCGGCCTGGCCGGGTCTGCGCGCGCTCGGCTCCTCGATCCCGGTGCTCGTCGTGGACGCCGCCAACGTGGTCGGCTCACGCCCCGACGGCTGGTGGCGCGACCGCGCCGGCGCCGCGGAGCGCCTCCTCGCCTCCCTGGCCCGCCTCGCGGAGGCCGGCGTCCCCGGCCGTCTCCTGGGGATCGACGCCGACACGGTCTGGCCGCGCATCGCCGTGGTGCTCGAGGGAGTGGCGCGCGCCGCCCGTCCGGAGGCGGGCGCTCTCACGGAGCGGCTGACGGTCCACGCGGCCGACGGCTCGGGCGACGACGCGATCGTCGAGCTGGTCGGCGCGCTCGAGACCGCGGTCGTCGTGACGGCCGACCGGGGGCTGGCCGCCCTCGTCGAGGCGCTCGGGGCCGCCGTGGTCGGTCCGCGGTCGCTGCTCGACCTCCTCGATCCCGCCCGGGAATAGGCCGCGGGGGCACCCGGTTGCATCCCCCATGGCTACGACTGCGATGACCCTCGACTCCCACGACCAGACGATCGCCGACGGCATCGTCCTCATCGACTTCTGGGCCGACTGGTGCGGCCCGTGCAAGCAGTTCGCTCCGGTCTTCGAGGCCACGAGCGAGAAGAACGCCGACATCACCTTCGCGAAGGTCGACACGGAGGACCAGCAGCAGCTCGCCGCGAGCTACGGCATCTCCTCCATCCCCACCCTCGTGGTGTACCGCGACGGCATCCCGCTAATGGCTCAGCCCGGCGCCCTGCCCGCCCCCGCGCTCGACAACCTGATCGAGCAGGTCCGCGGCCTCGACATGGTCGAGGTGCGCCGCCAGTACGAGGAGGCGAAGGCCGCTCAGGAGGCCGGCGCCGCCCCGCAGGCCTGATCCGCCCGTCGCCTCGACCCGCTCCGCAGGCGGGAGGCGCCCGCAGACGCACGAGAACCCCCGGCAGCCGTGAGGCCGCCGGGGGTTCCGTCGTTCCGAGCCGGGATCAGCCGGTGTTCTGCAGCCCCGCCGCGACTCCGTTGACCGCGAGCAGGAGCAGCCGCTGGTTCTGCTCCGTCCCGGATCCGCCCGGGTCGGTGCGGAGCGCCTTCAGTGCGCGCAGCTGCAAAAGCGAGAGCGCGTTGACGTACGGGGTGCGCAGGCGCACGGCACGGCCGAGCACGCGGTGGCCCGTGAGCAGGCTCTCCTCGCCGGTGATCGAGAGCACCCACCGGCGGGTGAGCGCCATCTCGTCGAGCACGAGTCCGGCGAGGTCGTCGCGGGAGTCGAGGGCGAGGTACCGGCGGGCGATGCCCTCGTCGGTCTTCGCGAGCGACATCTCGACGTTGTCGACCATCGTCGTGAACAGCGGCCAGGAGGCGTAGGCCTCGCGGAGCAGGTCGAGGTCGCCGACGGCCTCGAGCGCGCTGCCCAGCCCGAACCAGCCGGTCAGGTTGACGCGGGCCTGGGTCCAGGCGAAGACCCACGGGATCGCTCGCAGGTCCTCGAGCGACTCGACGGAGAGGCCGCGGCGGGCCGGACGCGAGCCGAGGGCGAGCAGGCCCACCTCCTCCTGGGGGGTGACCCGGGCGAACCACGGCGCGAAGCCGTCGGCCTTCACGAGCTCGAAGAAGCGGCGGCGCGACTCGCGGTCCATCGTCGCCGCCACCTCGGCGAAGCGCTCCGCGGCGCCCGCGTTGCGCTCGCCCACCGCGGGGGAGGAGGCGAGCAGCGTCGCTCCCGCCACCTGCTCGATGTGCCGGGTGGCGATGTCCGGGTTGCCGTAGCGGGCGAAGATGACCTCGCCCTGCTCCGTCAGCTTGAAGCGGCCGTCCACCGATCCGGGCGGCTGCGCGAGGACGGCCCGGTTGGCCGGCCCGCCGCCGCGGCCGAGCGCTCCGCCGCGCCCGTGGAACAGCGTGAGCACGATGCCCTCGTCGGCCGCCCACTGCGCGATGCGCGCCTGCGCGTCGTAGAGCGCGAGCGTCGCCGAGACCGGTCCGACGTCCTTCGACGAGTCGGAGTAGCCGAGCATCACCTCGAGCCGGTTGCCGGTGGCCGCGAGGCGCGCCTGCACCTGGGGGAGGCGGATCATCTCGGCGAGGATGTCGGTCGAGGCGTCGAGGTCGGCGAAGGTCTCGAAGAGCGGGACCGCGTCGATGATCGGCGGCTTGCCGTCGGTCGCCGCCTCGGCCAGTTCGAAGACCGTCCGCAGGTCGTCGGCCGACTGCGTGAAGGAGACGATGTACCGCCTCGCCGCGTCGGTGCCGAAGCGCTCCTGGACCTTCGCGATCGCCCGGAACACCGACAGGACCTCGAGGCCGCGCTCGTCGAGCTCCTCGCCGGCGCGGATCGCGGCGATCGTCTCGCGGTGCACCTTCGAGTGCTGGCGCACCTCGATCTCGGCGAGGTGGAAGCCGAAGGTCTCGAGCTGCCAGACGAAGTCCTGGAGGTCGCCGTAGGCGGCGCGGACGTCCTCGGCCTCGACCAGGGACTCCTGGAGGGTGCGCAGCTCGGCCAGCAGCTCGGCGGCGGCGGAGTAGGCCAGCGGCCCCTCGGACCGGGTCGCGGCCAGGCGCTCGGCCGCGAAGAGCAGGACGCGGCGGTGCGCCTCGTTGGGCGAGCGCTCGGCGATGTCGGCGGCGAGCTCGGGAGCCCGCTCGACGCAGGAGGCCCAGAGCGCCTCGACGGCGGCCGACGGGGGAGTGGTCGACGCGTCGAGGGTCAGCGCGCGGCCCACGCGGCGGGCGACCCGCTCGAGGCCCATGAGGACGTGCTCGGAGGCGATGTCCACCGCAGCGAGGGTCGTCTCGGCGGTGACGAAGGGATTGCCGTCGCGGTCGCCGCCGATCCAGGTGCCCAGGCGGACGAAGGCCGGTGCGACCGGAGCCCGGGTGCCCGAGCCCTCGCCGAGCAGAGCGTCGTCGAGGCGGCGGTAGACGCGGGGGAGCACCGAGAACAGCGACTCGTCGAAGACGCTCATCGCGGTGCGCACCTCGTCGAGGGGAGTGGGCTTGGACTCGCGCAGCGGAGCGGTGCGCCACAGCGTGTCGACCTCGGCCAGCAGCTTGCGGCGGATCTCCACCAGCACGACGCCGCCCATGCGCGGGTCGTCGCGCTGCTCGAGCAGGTCGCTGATGCGGCGGATGGTCGAGGCCACTGCGCGGCGGCGCGCCTCGGTCGGGTGCGCCGTGAGGACCGGGCGGAACTCCAGTCGGGACAGGCGCGCGAACGCCTCGTCCTCCCCGAGCTCCCCGGTCAGCCGGCGCATAGAGGCGAGGATCGAGTCCTCGGGCGACTGCGCGCCGGCGTCGGCCTCGCGCCGGCGCAGCACGCGGACGCGGTGGAACTCCTCCGCCACGTTGACGAGGTGGAAGTAGCAGGTGAACGCCCGGGCGACCTCCTCGGCGCGCTCGAGCGTGAGCGAGGCGACGAACTCCTCCGCCTCCGCGGTCCCGGCGGCGTCGCCGCTGTCGTAGGCGCTGATCGTGAGCGCGCGCAGGCGCTCCACGTCCTCGTAGAGGGAGGGCTCGCCCGACTCGCGGAGCACCTGGCCGAGCAGCTCGCCCAGCAGGTGGACGTCGGCGCGGATCCTCTCGTCGAGCGGAGGCGCGGTCGTCCCGTCGGCGGAGGAGGGGGCGGTGGCGGAGGCGGGTGCTGCGGTCGCGGCGGACGCGTCGGAGAACGGATGCACGGGAGAGACCTTAGCGGCGGTGCGTATCGAGCACATGACGCCTGCGTCACGATCCGAACTGGAATGATCGAGGGGTGACCGTGACAACCGCACCCCCCGCTCCCGCCGTCCAGACCGAGCAGGCGGCACCCCATGTCGTCGTGCTGTTCGGCGCCGTCGGCGACCTGGCCCGGCGCAAGCTCATCCCGGGGATGGCCCACCTCGCGCTCTCCTCCCTCGCACCGGACCTGCAGATCGTCGGCACCTCGCTCGAGGAGCACGACGACGCCTCGTTCCGCGCCTTCGCGAAGCTGGCCTACGACGAGTTCGGGAGCCGCTCCCTGACGCCGGCGCAGTGGGACGAGTTCGCGTCCAAGCTCCGCTACGTCCCGCAGTCCGCCGGTCCGGCCGCGCTGGCCGCCGCCGTGACCGACGCCGAGGCGGTCCTCGGCCCGGACGTGAGCCGGCTGCACTACCTCAGCGTCCCGCCCAGGGCAGCTCTCTCCGTCGTGCGGATGCTCGCCGAGGCCGGGCTGGTCGAGCGCTCGCGGATCATCATGGAGAAGCCGTTCGGCGTCGACCTCGAGAGCGCGGTCGTCCTCAACGCGGAGCTCCACGAGACCTTCAGCGAGGAGCAGATCTTCCGGATCGACCACTTCCTCGGCAAGGAGCCGGCGCAGAACATCCTCGCCTTCCGCTTCGCCAACGGCCTCTTCGAGCCCATCTGGAACCGCAACTTCATCGATCACGTCCAGATCGACATCCCCGAGCGCCTCACGCTCGACCGTCGCGCCGAGTTCTACGAGTCCACCGGCGCGTACAAGGACATGGTCGTCACCCACCTCTTCCAGGTGCTGGCGTTCATGGCGATGGAGCCGCCGACCGCGCTGGAGCCCCAGGCCATCAGCGAGGAGAAGAACAAGGTCTTCCGCTCGATGCGTCCGCTGAACCCCGAGAACGTGGTGCGCGGCCAGTACATCGGCTACCGCGACGAGCCGGGCGTCGCCGCCGACTCCGAGACCGACACCTTCGTCGCGCTGAAGTGCGAGATCGACAACTGGCGCTGGGCGGGAGTGCCGTTCTACCTCCGCACCGGCAAGCGGATGGCCGAGGGCCAGCGCATCATCTCGATCGCGTTCCGCGAGCCCCCGAAGAGCATGTTCCCGCAGGGCTCCGGAGTCGGTGCCCACGGCCCGGACCACCTCACCTTCGACCTGGCGGACGCCTCGAAGGTCTCGCTCTCGTTCTACGGGAAGCGCCCCGGTCCCGGCATGCGGCTCGACAAGCTGAGCATGCAGTTCGCGCTCCAGGAGACCGACCGCGCGGGCGACGCGCTCGAGGCCTACGAGCGCCTGATCCTCGACGCGATGCGCGGAGACCACACGCTGTTCACCACCGCGGAGGGCATCGAGCGGCTCTGGGAGGTCTCCGCGCCGCTCCTGCAGGATCCGCCGCCCGTCCGTCTCTACGCGCCCGGCTCCTGGGGGCCGAACGCGATCCACCAGCTGATCGCGCCGCACGCCTGGCGCCTGCCGTTCGAGCGGGTCTGGCGCGACAAGCGCTGACCACGCCGCCGTGCGCCCCGCCTAGGCTGGGCGCATGGCGCGCACCGGTGAGGACCGGATCTGGACGGTCCCGAACGTCCTCAGCATGGTGCGTCTCGCGCTGGTGCCGGTGTTCCTCGTGCTCGTGGTCCTCGGCGAGGACGCGCTCGCGCTCCTGACCCTCGTCGTCTCGAGCCTCACCGACTACCTCGACGGCTGGATCGCGCGCCGCTTCGACCAGATGACGCGCCTCGGCCGCGTCCTCGATCCGGCCGCCGACCGCCTCTACATCTTCGCCACCGTCCTGGGCCTCGCGGCCCGCGGACTGGTGCCCTGGTGGCTGGTCGCCGTGCTGCTCGCCCGCGACCTGATGCTCGTGGTCCTGGCGGTCGTCCTGGCGAACAACGGCTACGGACCGCTTCCCGTGCACCACCTGGGGAAATTCGCGACCTTCTGCCTCTTCTACGCGCTCCCGCTGATCATGCTGGGGCAGGCGTTCCCTGCCCTCGCGCCCGCCTCGCTCCCCATCGCCTGGGCCTTCGCGCTGTGGGGCGCGTTCCTCTACTGGTGGGCCGGGATCGTCTACGCCGTCCAGACGCGGGACCTCGTCCTGGGGGTCCGCACAGGTGCTCAGGGGTCCGACGAGGGTCACGATTCGGATACGCTGACCTGATAGGAGGTACGTCTTGGTCGAGCCCATCGGTGGAGCATCATCCGCCCAGCACAATTCCGTTCCCGGTGAGCCGTCGACGGAGACGACTCTGACGTTCACCGACGACATCGGCGCCCAGCTCGCCGCTCTCGACAACCGCGCGTCCCGCGAGGAGGCCGAGGCCGTCGGGGCTCTGCCCTCGGGATCCGCGCTGCTGGTCGTGCGCCGCGGACCGAACACCGGCGCCCGCTTCCTCCTCGACACCGACTCCACGACGGTCGGCCGTCACCCCGACGCGGGCATCTTCCTCGACGACGTCACGGTCTCGCGCCGGCACGCCGAGTTCGTCCGCCGCGGCACGGCGTTCGAGGTCCACGACCTCGGCTCCCTGAACGGCACCTACTTCGACGGGGTCCGGATCGAGTCCGCGATCCTCACCGACGGCTCCGAGGTGCAGGTCGGCAAGTTCCGACTCACCTTCTACGCGTCCCGCGCCGACCTCGTCGCCGCTCCGGACGCGTGAGCCGTGGGCCGCTCCTCCGCGCGCGCCCTCCCCACCGGCTCCGCCGCTCTGCTGAGCATCGGGCAGGTGCTGGCCAGGCTGACCAGTGAGTTCCCGGACGTCACCCCGTCCAAGCTGCGCTTCCTCGAGGAGCAGGGGCTCGTCTCGCCGGCCCGCACCGACTCCGGCTACCGCAAGTTCTCGGGCTCCGACGTCGAGCGGCTCCGGATGATCCTCGCTCTGCAGCGCGACCACTACCTCCCCCTCAAGGTCATCCGCGGATACCTCGACGACATCGACGCCGGACGCGAGCCCGCCCTGCCGGCCGGTGTCGGGGGTCCGAGCGCCTCGCTCCTCGGCCCCGCCACGCGGTTGACCCGCGAGGGCCTCGCGGCCGAGTCCGGTGCCACGCCCGCTCTCGTCCAGGAGGCCATCGCCGCCGGGCTCGTGCGGGGCGGGGACGTGTTCGGGGACGAGGCCGTGACGACGCTCAAGGCGCTCGTCGACCTCGGCCGATCCGGTATCGAGCCCCGCCATCTCCGACCGCTCCGCGTCGCCGTCGAGCGCGAGATGTCGCTCATCGAGAGCGTCGTCGCCTCCAGCGCCCGCCGCGGAGAGGCGTCCGGCTCCGCCGGCGCTGCCGAGAACGCGGTGGGGCTCGCGACCCAGCTGGGCACGATCCGCGGGGCGATGGTGCGCAGCGCCCTCTCGCGGATCGCCCGCTCGTGAGGGCCGCGCCGCCGGCCGTCGGGCGGCCCGTGCGACACGCCGCGGCGCCGAGGCCGATGTCGTTTACTCGGCCTGCGCCGGTCGGTACGGTAGGGAGCGCGTTCGGAGGATCCGGCGTCCGGATCCGAGAGGCACAGGGATGAGAGAAGTCAGCCGCGACGTCAGCGGCCAGCGCGACCTCGTCCTGTTCACCGACGGACTGCCCGAGCTCGACGCCGACGCGGGCTACCGCGGGGCCGTCGCGGCGCGCGCCGCGGGGATCACCTACCGGCAGCTCGACTACTGGGCGCGGACCGAGCTCGTCGAGCCCACCGTGCGCGGCGCGTCCGGCTCCGGAACGCAGCGCCTCTACGGCTTCCGCGACATCCTCGTGCTGAAGCTGGTCAAGCGCCTGCTCGACACCGGGATCTCGCTCCAGCAAATCCGCACGGCGGTCAACCAGCTCCGCGAGTCCGGGGTCGACGACCTCGCGCAGACGACCCTGATGAGCGACGGCGCGAGCGTCTACCTCTGCACCTCGAACGACGAGGTCATCGACCTGCTCAGCCGCGGCCAGGGCGTCTTCGGCATCGCCGTCGGCAAGGTCCTCCGCGAAGTCGAGTCGAGCCTCGTCGAGCTCGACCATCAGTCGGTCGACCCGGGCGACGAGCTCGCCCAGCGCCGCGCCTCCCGCCGCGTCGGCTGACCGCCCACCCCTCGCGGGTCGGCCGCGGCCCCGGGGACTCCGGGGTCTCCTCCGCGCGCTCAGCTGATCAGGAGCGGACCTGCCTGCAGCCGTGCTGAGCGGGCAACGGGCGGCACCCGAGTCTCACCGAGCTGGTCGAATGGCGGGCCCCGCCCGCGTGATCCGTCCGCCGGACGCGAGCTCCCCGCCGATCACGCCCGCTAGCATGCGGGTCCGATGACGGGCTCCGTCCGTGTCCCGCCCTGCGGATCCGACGATGGGCTCCGCCCGCGCATCGAGAGTCCGCGCTGAACTCCGACGCCGAGCGTCCGCCGGCGCCGTCCCTGGCACTCCTCGGGCACCGAGCATCGCCCGCGTCCCGAGACCTCGAGCCGGAGGAGTCCGACGGACCCACCGGCCCTAGGTCGCGGCGGGGACCTGCTCGCCGATGCGACCGGTGCGGATCACGCGGTCGAGCAGCAGGTCGAAGTTGTGCGCCATCTCCTGAGCGCTCTCCCCGGGCCAGACGTGCACGGGCTTCGCCGCGCCCTGCGCCTGCTGGAGGGAGGTGCGCTCCGGGAGCTGCGGGCTGAGCACGAGCGGTCCGAACATGTCGCGCAGCTCCTTGATCCGGAACTGGTGCTCCAGCGACTGGACGCGGGCGCGGTTGACGATGATGCCCAGCGGCTGGAGGCGCGGGCTGAGTCCGCGGCGGATCTCCTCGATCGCCCGGAGCGCCCGGTCGGCGGCGGCCACCGAGAACAGGCCCGGCTCCGTGACGACGGCGACGCGGTCGCTCGCGGCCCAGGCCGTGCGGGTCAGGGCGTTGAGCGAGGGGGCGCAGTCGATCAGCACGAGGTCGTAGTCGGCCTCGACGCTCGCGAGGGCCTCCTCGAGCTTCCAGATGTCGCGGATGCTGGGGTGCGGCCCGTCGAAGTTGATCGCGGAGGGGCTTCCGATCAGCACGTCGATCGTGCCGTGGTGCTCCTTGGTCCAGCCGGAGGGGGCGATCGCCGAGCGGACGATCTTCTCCTTCGGCGACGTCAGGACGTCGGCGATGTTGAGGTGGCCGGCGACGTTGATGTCCATTCCGGTCGACACGTCGGACTGGGGATCGAGGTCGACGACCAGCGTTCGCAGGCCCTTCGAGAACGCCGCGGATGCAAGGCCGAGCGTCACCGTGGTCTTGCCGACGCCGCCCTTGAGGGAGCTCACGCTGAGTACATGCATGGCTGACTACTTTACGTTCCTCCGGGCGGCAGAACCTAACCGTTCGCTGCACGCGCCGTCCGCGCCGCCTCCGGAAGCGGGCCGCACTAGCAGTCGGAGCGCGCTCCGACCAAGCCGCCCGGCGCGATCCGGGCCCGCCGGTACACTCGTCCTGAGCGGAAGGAGGCTCGTTCGCATGGATGAGCGCAACGACGAACAGCCCGACACCGACACCGGCACCGGTCCCACGCCGCGGACCGCCATGGACGCGGCTCGGGAATCGGGTCAGTACTCCCCGCGAGCGAGCGACACCGCTCCGACCCTCCTGCCCGACGGCGTGCGGATCACCCCGCCCGGCCCGCGGCGCCGCTCCACCGCCCCCGCTCCGGTCGAGGACGAGGACGCGATCGACGTCGGCCGCGCGGTTCACGACGTCGCGGACGGTCGCCCGCGTCTGCTTGGGGACGCGCTCGGCCAGGGTGCCGCGGTCGGGGTTCGCGTCGACCGCGATGA
>NZ_PSVI01000132.1:0-633 GCF_002931415.1 Rathayibacter sp. AY1E8 | reverse complement strand
CGCCCAGCGCCGGTCGAGCAAGAGCCGCGCGGTCTCGACGCTCGCCGTGCTGAACGTGGTGAAGCCGCCGAGCACGCCCGTCCCGAGCACGGCCCGCCACACCGGGTCGAGGACGCCGGCCAGCACGAGCCCGGTGACGACTCCGAGCAGCAGCGACCCGCTGACGTTGATCAGCGCGGTGCCGACCGGCCAGCGCGCCGGCACGAGCGACCGCGCGACCCCGTCGACGACGAGCCGTGCGGCCGCTCCGACTCCGCCCGCGAGAGCGACCGCGAGCAGCAGGCCTGGCGTCACGCCGCCGCCCTCCGCCGCCCCGCGACCGCGATGCCCAGCGCCGCGGCGAGCACGCCCAGCACGAGCGTGCCGCCGGTGTAGAGCAGGTACTCCACGACGTGGCCGCCCTCGAGCAGCGCGACCGTGTCGAGCGAGAAGGTGCTGTAGGTCGTGAATCCGCCCAGCACGCCGGTGCCGAGCAGGAGGCGCAGGGTGCGGCGCCCGCCCTCATCCGGCCCGCGCCGCGCCAGCGCCTCGAGCAGGAGGCCCAGGAGGAACGCGCCCGGCAGGTTCACGGCGAGCGTCGCGACCGGCACGACGCCCAGCGGGGGCAGTGCGGCGCCGATCGCGGCGCGGGCA
>NZ_PSVI01000131.1:0-655 GCF_002931415.1 Rathayibacter sp. AY1E8 | reverse complement strand
CGCGTCGCCTCCTACGAGGAGGGCGTCGCCCTGATCAACAACGGCGCGTTCGGCAACGGCACGGCCATCTTCACCAACGACGGAGGAGCGGCCCGCCGCTTCCAGAACGAGGTCGAGGTCGGCATGATCGGCATCAACGTCCCCATCCCCGTCCCCGTCGCCACGTTCTCCTTCGGCGGCTGGAAGGCGTCCCTCTTCGGCGACACCAAGGCCCACGGAGCAGAAGGCGTCCGCTTCTTCACCCAGCAGAAGGCCATCACCAGCCGCTGGCTCGACCCCTCCCACGGCGGCATCAACCTCGGGTTCCCGCAGCATTCCTAGGCTCTCTCCTCCTTCGTCGTCGATCGCCCGCAGTCGGCCTGGGAGGGTGGTCGCGTCTCGCAGAGCGTCCTGCGTTCCGCGCACGTCGATCCGCTGAGACGCGGACCACCGGTTGCGCTCCGCGGCGCTTGTGAGGCTCTCTCCTCCTGGCGTCGTCGATCGCCCGCAGTCGGCCGGGGAGGGTGGGTGCGTTCTGCAGGGCGTCGTGCGTTCCGCGCACGTCGATCCGCTGGGACGCGGATCGCCGGTTGCGCTCCGCGGTGCTCGTGAGGCTCTCTCCTCCTGGCGTCGCCGATCGCCCGCAGTCGCGGCGCTGGTGAGCCTCTCTCCTCCT
>NZ_PSVI01000130.1:0-663 GCF_002931415.1 Rathayibacter sp. AY1E8 | reverse complement strand
CGCCGCCCGGTCGCGCAGCACCGGAGCCGGCACTCCCTCGCCCCGATGGGCCACGAGCGTCAGGGTCGCCAGGATGGTGTCGTGCATGAGCCGCGCGTCGGCGCGGTGCCGCGACTCGGTCTCGCTGGAGCGGCGCTCGGCGTCGTGGGCCCTCCGGAGACGGGCCGTGCCGACGTGGGCCCGCGCGACGCTGCCCGCGAGCCAGCGGGCGGCCGTCAGCAGCAGGGCCCAGCAGACGACGATCGAGAGGAGGACGAACGGCGCGCGCCCGGACGCCCCCGTCGTCGCCGCCCCGAGGACCAGGACCGGGAGCAGCGCCAGGACCGCGGCCCAGGGCAGGCCCCGCCAGGCGCCGACGGCGAGCATCGCGCACGGCAGCGCCATCGAGGTGAGCATCGTGATCCCGCTCAGGACGGCTCGGAGGGAGGCGTCGACGTCCGGCGAGAGGAACGCGACGAGCGCCGCGACGTCCAGCGCGGATCCCAGGATCACGGCCCTCGTCCCGGTCGTGACCGATCGGCCGGGCGCGAGCTGCACGAGCGCCGAGACGACCAGCAGCGCCAGGCTCGGCAGCACCGTGGTCAGCTGCGCGGGCGTCAGGGCGAGCAGGTGCAGCGCGGAGGCGGCGGTCAGCACTCCGCCCGCCCGCCGGGCGCAGAGCAC
>NZ_PSVI01000129.1:0-705 GCF_002931415.1 Rathayibacter sp. AY1E8 | reverse complement strand
CCGCCTCCCCCGGCGCCCGCCCCCTGGGCACGGTCGTCACGCTCCGCGACCGCACCGAGCTGCAGCGGGTGAGCGGCGAGCTGGAGTCGCTGCGCACCCTCTCGGACGCGCTGCGCTCGCAGACCCACGAGTTCTCGAACCGCCTGCACACCATCGCGTCGCTGATCGAGCTCGGCCGCCCCGACGAGGCGCTCGCGTTCGCCGCCGGCGAGCTGAACCTCAGCCAGCGCCTGGCCGACCGGGTCCTCGGCTCCGTGCAGGAGCCGGTGATCGCCGCCCTGCTGCTGGGCAAGGCCGCGCAGGCCCGCGAGCGCGGCGTCGAGCTGCACTTCGA
This sequence comes from Rathayibacter sp. AY1E8, assembly GCF_002931415.1. NCBI lineage: Bacteria > Bacillati > Actinomycetota > Actinomycetes > Micrococcales > Microbacteriaceae > Rathayibacter > Rathayibacter sp. AY1E8. The sequence continues at coordinate 371 of NZ_PSVI01000129.1, read as the reverse complement.
GACGCACCTCGAGCCCGGCACGCAGGGGCTGGAGCCCGGGGACCTCGTGACGGTGCTGGGCAACCTGATCGACAACGCCCTCGACGCGGCCGCCTCCTCCGCTCCGGACCGCGAGCCGTGGGTGGAGGTCTACCTCGGCCTCGCGGAGGGCGAGCTGGTGGTGCAGGTGTCGGACAGCGGCCCCGGAGTCGCGAGCGCCGCCGACGTCTTCGCGCGCGGCTACTCGACGAAGGAGTCGGACGGCTTCGGCCGCGGCATCGGCCTGGCGCTGGTGCAGCAGGTGGTGGAGCGGCTCGGCGGCTCGATCGAGGTCTCGCGCCACGTCGGCGCGGTGTTCACGGTGCAGCTGCCGCTGCCCGCGCGGGTGGCGT
>NZ_PSVI01000013.1:0-75888 GCF_002931415.1 Rathayibacter sp. AY1E8 | reverse complement strand
GGGGAAGCTGCGGGACCGGGGTCAGGCGACCCGGTCCTCCTTGGAGAAGCCGCCCCGGTGCACCCCGCCCCGGAGGGATCGTTCTCGTCCCGCCGCGACCGCCGCGAAGCGGAGGGGCACCGGCTCCGCACCGCGCCCGCCCGCCGCGGAGCCTCCTTCTTCCGCCCGTCCCCGCGCACGCTGGCGCTCGCCGTCTCCGGCGGGCTCGTCGTCGTGGCCGTCGCGTCGAGTCTGAGCCTCACCGTCGGCACCGGCTCCTCGGCCGAGTCGGCCACCGCGACGCCGTCCGCTGCTCCGACCTCGACCAGCGTCGCCGTGCTCCCCGCGACCACCGCCTCCGCCCGGGTCGTCCTCAGCTCCGTCTCCACCACCTCCGGCACCGTCGCCGGCGGCACGAGCGTGACGCTCGAGGGATCGAACCTGGACTCGGTCGCCACCGTGCGCTTCGGCGAGGCCGAGGGCAGCGTCGCGGTCGACAACCCCGACCAGATCACGGTCACCGCCCCTCCGGCCGACGGAGAGGCAGCGGGCGAGGTCCCGGTCGCCTTCTTCGACGCCGACGGTCAGGCCATCACGTTCGACGCGGTCACCGACTCCGCCGCGGCGGTCACCGTCGACGGGACCCCGGCCGACGCGGTGCAGCCGGCCGTCGACACGTCGGGCGCCGCGGAGGGCACGACGGCCGAGGCCTCGACCGACCTCGCCGCCCCGACCGCGGCCGCCACTCCCAGCTTCGCCGCGACCGGCGTGCTCGCCAGCACGAAGGTCGTCGCCTCGGCGATCACCTTCGCCTACACGCCCGACCCGGCGATCGAGGCCGCGAAGGCCCAGGCCGCGCTGGACGCGAGCCGCCTGGCCTCGCAGCTCGACTACCTCTCCACCTACTGGAACGACTACAACTCGGCCCAGTACGGCGTGATCTCGGGCAACGACTGCGTCAACTTCACCTCGCAGTCGCTGATCGCCCGCGGCTGGGAGATGGACGGCGAGTGGAGCTACTCCTCCTCCGGCGGGTACAGCTCCGCCTGGGCGTCGTCGACAGCGTTCAACGCCTACCTCGCCGCGCACCCCGAGCGCGCGACCGCCATCCCCGACTCCGAGCGGAGCCGGGTGAAGCAGGGCGACATCGTCCAGTTCGACTGGGACGGCTCGGGCGACTGGGACCACACGGGCGTCGTGACCAGCGTCGACGGCGACAGGATCCTCTACTCCTCGCACACCGCCGACAACCACGACCAGAGCATCGACGCGGCCTCCGCCGGCCGGATCATGTTCTGGGGCGTCTGACGCTCGACGCACCCGCTCCACGCACGACGACGGGGCCGCCACCGCTGATGCGGTGACGGCCCCGTCGAGGTTCCGGTCAGATCACTTCTTGAAGACGTCCTTGACGTCCTCGCCGACCTTCTTGGTGTGGGCCTTGGTCTGGTCGGCCTGGCCCTCGGCCTCGAGGCGCTCGTTGTCCGTCAGCTTGCCGACGGCCTCCTTGGCCTTGCCGACCAGGTTCTCGGCTGCGTTGCGGATCTTGTCGTCTGCACCCATGAGGGGCTCCTTCTGTTCGGTGTGACCATCCGCCGGCGGGTGCCGGGGAAGCTGCGGGACCGGGGTCAGGCGACCCGGTCCTCCTTGGAGAAGCCGGCCCGGGCGCTCGAGGCGACCTCGAGCAGGACCGGCAGGCGGGCGCCGAGCAGCGCGTCGAGCGCGTCGACCTCCTGGTGCACGGCGTCGACCACGGTGCGGGGCGAGACGCCGCCGCGGGGGAGGACGCGCACCTTCAGCGCCGTCTCGGAGCCGTGGCGGTAGGCCGCGACCGTGACGTCGAGGAGCTCCGTCCGGCCCGCGAGGGCCGTCTCGAGGACGTCCTCCGCGAAGCCGGTCGCGATCTCGATCCCTCCGGCGGGCGCGCCCTCGGCCTCGTCGCGGAGGACGGTGCCGGTGCGGCCGTGACCGTGGGCGAAGGCCATCACCAGCGCGAGGACGATGCCGAGGAGGCAGATCCCGACGACGGCGTAGAGCGGCCAGAGGACGGCGGCATCGCTCCAGGCGGTGCCCTCCTCGGGGGAGAGGCGCGAGACCAGGGCCGCGCCCTCGCCGTCGGCGAAGGAGAGGACGGAGTCGCGGACCGGCTGCGAGACGGCGATCAGGACGGCTCCGGCGCTGACCAGCGCGAGCACGAGGCCCACGACGAGCAGGACGAGCCGGTTGACGAAGCGGTTGCTCGTGGTCATCAGATCCTCCCGGAGGTCGAGACGCGGACGGTGGAGCGCGGGGCGGGCTTCGCGCCGATGCGGGCGAGCTCCTCGTCGACGGCGCTCTGCACGGCGTCGCGGTCGACCGCGATGCCGGAGGCGGGGGTCACCTCGACCAGTGCGGTGCGCCGCCCGAGCGAGGCGCGGGTGTCCTCGCGGCGGGAGTGGGCGGCCGTGCGGGCTGCGCGGGCCAGGGAGGAGGCGATCACGCCGTCGTCCACGACCACGGCGAGGCGGTCGTCGTCCACGGTGTGGCGGGCCCGGGCCCCGGGCGCCAGTGCGAGCACCAGCAGGACCAGGGCGAGGACGCCCGCGCCGACGGCCACGCCGATGAGGGCGGGGTTCGCCAGCGACGCGACTCCGACGATCGCGCCCAGCAGGGCGGACGGTGCGGCGAGCAGGGGCGCGGCGCCGAGGATCGCGAGCACCGCCTCCGTGCCGACATAGGCCGCGACCAGGGCGATGAGCACCAGGACGACGATCTGCGCGGCGGAGCGGGACTTGTGGGTCTCGCGACGGAGGTAGCGGCTGTAGCGGGTGTCGGGCGCCGACGGTGCGGGGCTCATGCGACTCTCCTCGTGCTTCGGGTGCGGGTGCCCGTGACCCGGATGTCGATCCGGCTGACGGTGCGCCCGGTCAGCGCCTCCATGCGGGAGGCGATGCGGGTGCGATCGCCGTGCAGGCGCTCGAGCAGGGAGCCGCCGGCCGGGGCGGTGCCCGGCTCGACGACGACCGGCGCGGTCACCGCGAGGGCGAGGCCGCCCCGGTCATCGGAGAGGCGGACGCGGATCGCGGAGACCTCCACGCCCAGCTCCTCGTGGACGATCGCCACGGCGGCGCGCTCGATGGAGCGGACGGTGATGGTGACGGTGCCCGCCACCGGCGATGCGGGACGCGTGTCGAGAGCGGTCACGGTGGGCTCCTAGCGGGAGGTGGTGCGGCCGCGGAAGACGTCCACGAGGCTGCGCACGTCGAGGGTGCCGTCGGCGATGCGGGCGATCACGACGCCGAGGGCCATGAAGAGGGCGGTGAGGACGAAGCCCCAGAATCCGAACATCAGGGCCGCGAAGGCGAGGATCGCGCCGACCACGACACCGAGGACGGTGCTGCGGCCGCCGGGGGCGGTGGGCGCGGGGCGCTGGAAGTCGCTCATCGGACGCGGCTCTCGGTGGCCTCGTCGTCCTTGTCGTCGCCGGGGATGTGCACGTCGACGACGGCGACGTTGATCTCGGAGACGGCCATGCCGACGAGCTCGGTGATGGCCTCGGAGACGGCGGCGCGGACGGAGTCGGCGACCTTCTGCATCGGCACGGGGTACTCGACGACGATGGTCACGTCGGCCGCGACCTGGGTCTCGCCGACCTCGACGCTCACGCCCTGGGCGTGGTCGGCGCCGCCGACGGCCTGGCGGATCGCGCCGAAGGCACGGGCGGCGTTGTTGCCGAGGGCGAAGACGCCGGGCACCTGGCGGGCCGCGATGCCGGCGACCTTGGCCACGACGCTGTCGTCGATGACCGTGGTGCCCTGGGCGGTGCCGGAGGTCCGCGAGCCGCCGAGGCTCGTGACCGTGTCGACGGAGGTCTTGTCGACGCGGGTGGTGGAGGGGGTGCGCGTGGTGTCGCTCATGAGGTCTCCTGGACGTCTCATCGGCTGCCGTTGCTGAGCAGACCGGGGTCGAAGGCCCGGCGGAAATCCGGTCGGGCTGTGCTTTCATGAGTGAGACGGAGCCCGGACGGCGTTCGTCACGGTGCTCGGTGGACTTTTTCCTGAGCGTCACCTGAGAGGCGGCCCGAGGCCGCGTGAGCGGAGAGGGAGGAGGCGCCGTGCCCGGACTGGAAGCGGCGAGCGACGCGCTGCTCGCCGAGCGCTCCGCCGAGGGCGACGTGCGCGCCTTCGAGGTGCTCGTCAAGCGGCACCAGTCGATCCTCCGCGCCTACGCCTGGCGCCTCACCGGCTCGCAGGCCGACGCCTCCGACGCCGTGCAGAACGCGCTGATCACGGTCTGGGCGCAGCTCCCGCAGCTCAAGGAGCCGGCGAGCGTGCGCAGCTGGATGATGCGGATCGTCAGCCGCTCCAGCGTCGACCTGCTGCGCCAGCGCCGCCCGACCGACGACGTCGACGCCGTGGAGCATCCCCCGGCCCGAGAGCCCGGCCCGTTCGAGGCCGCCGAGCAGAGCGACGCCATGCGGGCTCTCGCGCACGCCCTGTCCGAGCTGCCGGAGTCGCAGCGGCAGTGCTGGGTGCTGCGCGAGGTCGGCGGGGAGTCGTACAACGAGATCGCCGATCACCTCGGTCTCACGGTGACCGCCGTGCGGGGCAAGCTCGCCCGCGCGCGCGAGTCGCTGGTCGTGGCGATGGAGGACTGGCGATGAGGGAGCAGACGCGATGAACGCGGACCAGGGTCCCGGCGACCGGCCGGAGCGCGCGGGGGAGCACGACGTCGTGCTGCCGCCCGCGCTCGAGCAGGAGGCGGACGCGACGGAGCAGGAGGGCGACGGCATCGGCATCGACGAGCTGAGCGACTACCTCGACCGCGGGCGCACTCCGTACGACCCCGCCATCGAGGAGTCGCCGGAGCACCGGCGCACTCTGCGCGCCCTCGAGCGCGTGCGCGCCCTCTCCGGCGCGCTCATCGACGACGACGCCGCACGCCTGCCCGCGCCGGAGGAGAGCTGGTTCGGCTCGATCCTCACCCAGGTGCGCCGCGAGTCGCGGGCCGGACGCGACATCCCACTGGCGAGCGTCCAGCCCGACGTGGCGCTCACGATCACCGAGGGAGCGGTCCGCGGACTCGTGCGCGAGGCGGGCGACAGCGTCGCCGGCGTGCTGGTCGGCCGCTGCCGCCTGGTCGGCGACATCGCCGAGCCGGGCGCGGAGGTCGTGGTGGAGCTGACGATCTCGGTCTTCTGGGGGGTGCCGATCGCCGAGGCGGCCCAGCAGGTGCGCGAGCGCGTGCACTCGCGGCTGCTGACCCAGACCGAGTTGCGGGTGTCGAGGATCGACGTCCGCGTGGAGGACGTCTACGTCCCCGGGACGGAGGAGTCGTGAGCGGCCTCGAGGCGGCGGCCCCGGTCGATCCGGTGTCCGCGCTCGCTGCGGAGCTGCGCGCCCTGGACGGTGTCGCGACCCTGATGCCGGCCAGGCCCGAGGTGCGCGACGTGCTCGCGCATGCGGCGACGGCGCTGAGCGCGACCGGGATCGTGGTCGAGCCGCTGGGCACCGCGAGCGGCGGCACGTTCGCCGATCCGGTCCTGGTCCGCGTCGCGGGGGACGAGGTGTTCGTGGCCGTCGACCTCTGCGTGACCGCTGAGGCGTCCGCGCCGGACGTGGCGCGCGCGATCGGAGCCGCGGTGCGCGAGTGGTGCGTCCGGGTGCATCCGGAGCTGCGGCCGCGGGTGACCGTCCGGGTCGCCGCGATCGACTAGCCGGATCCGCTAGCGGGCGCGGCTGTCCGCCGGGCGGGACGCCCCGCCGCGAGGAGCGGAGCCGGGCCGGGCGCTCTCGTGCTTCTTCGGAGTGCACCGTGCCGACCGGAGCGACGGTGCTGCAGGGCGCCCGAGGCCTGTGTCCGCGCCGTCTCCCCCTGAGGAGCTCCCGCTCAGGCGCGCTCGGCGAGGAACGCGTCCGTCTCGGCCGCCGTCGGCGCGGACACCGCCGCTCCGGCGCGGGTGACCGAGATCGCCGCGGCCGCGCTCGCCCAGTGGGTGAGGGCGACCAGCTGCTCCGGATCGTCGAGCCGTGCTCCCGTGGCGGCGAGCCGGGCCGAGAAGGCGCCGCAGAAGGTGTCGCCGGCGCCGGTGGTGTCCACGGCCTCCACCCGGAAGGCCGGGGTGCGCTCCGGCTCGCGGTCGCGGACCGCCACGACGACGCCGTCGGAGCCGAGGGTGACCAGCACGAGCGGCACCAGCGCGGTGAGGGCAGCGGCGAGCGCGTCGTCGTCGGCGGCGGTGATGCCGCGATCGGCGGCGAGCTCGCGGGCCTCGTGCTCGTTGACGATCAGCACGTCGAGCACCGCGAGGAGCTCCTCCGGCAGCGGGCCGATCGGGGCGGCGTTCAGGATCGACACCGTGCCGCCGGCGCGCGCGGCGCGGGCCGCCTCCGTCACCGTCGCCGTCGGGATCTCGAGCTGGAGGAGCAGGGCGTCGGCCGCCGCCACCAGGGCCGACTCCTCGGCGGTCAACCCGACTAGGGCGGCGTTCGCTCCGGAGTCGACGACGATCGCGTTCTCCCCGCGCTCGTCCACGGTGATCTGCGCGGTGCCGGTGCGGACGTCGCCGCGGCGGGCGCGCAGCTCCAGCGGCTCCTCGCCGAGGACCGCGGCGAGCCGGTCTCCCGCCGAGTCGCGTCCGAGGCTCGTGACGAAGACGGTGCCGGGCGCGGTCCGTGCGGCCGCGACGGCCTGGTTGAGGCCCTTGCCGCCCGGGAACGTGCTCGCGCCGAGGGCGAGCACCGTCTCTCCGGGAGCGGGGATCCGGGCGACCCGGTGGACGTGGTCGAGGTTGGCGCTTCCGAGCACGAGGAGGGGCATGCCCTCGACGTTAGAGCACGCGCAAGGGGGTCCGCCGCGGGCTCGGCCGCACCTACGGTGGAGGCATGGAAACTCGAATCCTCGGACGCACCGGCGCCCCCGTCTCCGTCGTCGGCCTCGGAACCTGGCAGCTCGGTGCCGACTGGGGGGACGTCGCCGAGACCGACGCCCTCGCCGTGCTCGACGCCGCAGTGGAGTCGGGGGTGACCCTCTTCGACACCGCCGACGTCTACGGCGACGGCCGCAGCGAGCGGACGATCGGCGCCTACCGCGCGGCGCACCCCGACGCGCAGGTCTTCGTCGCCACCAAGATGGGCCGTCGCGCGGAGCAGATCCCCGCCAACTACGTGCTCGACAACTTCCGCGCCTGGACCGACCGCTCGCGCGCCAACCTCGGCGTCGACACCCTCGATCTGGTGCAGCTGCACTGCCCGCCCACCTCCGTCTACTCCGAGGACGCCGTCTACGACGCCCTCGACACCCTCGTCGCCGAGGGCGCGATCGCCGCCTACGGCGTCTCGGTCGAGCGCACGGAGGAGGCGCTGACCGCCATCGCCCGCCCGAACGTCGCGAGCGTCCAGATCATCCTGAACGCGTTCCGCCTCAAGCCGCTCGACGAGGTGCTGCCCGCCGCCCGCGAGGCCGGCGTCGGCATCCTCGCGCGCGTCCCGCTCGCCTCGGGCCTGCTCAGCGGCCGCTACACGACCGAGACCGTGTTCGCTCCGGAGGACCACCGCAGCTACAACCGCGACGGCTCCGCCTTCGACGTCGGCGAGACCTTCTCGGGCGTCGACTTCGCGACCGGCGTGGAGGCCGCGCAGGAGTTCTCCCGCCTCGCCGACGACCACGGCCTCGCCCCCGCGGCGGCCGCGCTCGCCTGGATCATCCAGCAGGAGGGCGTCACCTCGGTGATCCCCGGCGCCCGCTCGCCCGAGCAGGCCCGCGCCAACGCGGCCGCCGCCTCCGCCGCGCCCCTCGGCCCCGCCTTCATGGAGGCCGTGAACGCCCTCTACGACACCCACTTCCGCCCCACCGTCCACCCGCGCTGGTAGCCGGCCCTTTCCTCACCGCCGCTGAGTCGCCCGAGAAGGCTCGTTCTCCTGGGCGGGAACGAGCCTTCTCGGGCGACTGAGCGCAGCGCCTAGGAGTTCAGCGCCGCGTCCACGATCGTGCGCGCCTCGGCCTGGACCTCGTGCAGGTGGTCGAGGCCGCGGAAGCTCTCGGCGTAGATCTTGTAGACGTCCTCGGTGCCGGAGGGGCGCGCGGCGAACCAGGCGTCCTGCGTGACGACCTTGACGCCTCCGACGGCCGCGCCGTTGCCGGGCGCCTTCGAGAGCTTCGCGGTGATCTCGGACCCGGCGAGGGTCGTCGCCGCGATCGCGTCGCCGTCCAGCTTTCCGAGGGCCGCCTTCTGCGCCTTCGTCGCCACCGCGTCCACGCGCTCGTAGACCGGGTCGCCGAAGCGCTCGGTCAGCTCGCGGTAGAGCGCCGACGGGCTCTTCCCGGTGACCGCCACGATCTCGGAGGCGAGCAGCGCGAGGAGGATGCCGTCCTTGTCGGTGGTCCAGACGGTGCCGTCGAAGCGGAGGAACGAGGCGCCCGCGGACTCCTCGCCCCCGAAGCCGACCGAGCCGTCGACCAGCCCGGGGACGAACCACTTGAAGCCCACCGGGACCTCCCAGAGGCGCCGGCCCAGCGACTCCGCGACCCGGTCGATGATCGAGGAGGAGACCAGCGTCTTGCCGATCGCCGCGTCCTCGCGCCAGCCGGTGCGGTGGCGGTAGAGGTAGTCGATCGCGACGGCCAGGTAGTGGTTGGGGTTCATCAGCCCGCCGTCGGGGGTGACGATGCCGTGCCGGTCCGCGTCGGCGTCGTTGCCGGTGAGGATGTCGAAGTCGCCGGCGCGCGCGACCACCGAGGCCATCGCGCTGGGGGAGGACGGGTCCATCCGGATCTTGCCGTCCCAGTCGAGGGTCATGAAGCCCCAGGCCGGGTCGACCTCCCCGTTCACCACGGTCAGGTCGAGGCCGTGCATCTCGGCGATCAGCTGCCAGTAGTGCACGGAGGCGCCGCCGAGGGGGTCGGCCCCGATCCGCACGCCGGCCTTCCGGATCGCGTCGAGGTCGATGATGTTCGCCAGGTCCGCGACGTAGTGCGTGCGGTAGTCGTAGGTCTCGACCGCGGAGGGCTCGGCCGAGGTCACGCCGCGGTTGCCGTCGGCGATGAGCTCGTTGGCCCGGTCGGCGATCCAGGTCGTCGCGTCGGAGTCGGCGGGGCCGCCGTGCGGCGGGTTGTACTTGAAGCCGCCGTCGCGGGGCGGGTTGTGCGAGGGGGTCACCACGATGCCGTCGGCCCGGTCGGTGTGCGCGGGGTCGTTGTTGTAGCGGAGGATCGCGTGGCTGAGCGCCGGCGTCGGCACGAAGTCGTCGAACTCGTCCACGAGCACGCGGACCTCGTTGCCCACCAGGACCTCGAGGGCGGTGGTGAGGGCCGGGCGGGAGAGCCCGTGCGTGTCGGCGCCGATGAACAGCGGGCCGGTGATGCCCTGCTCGGTCCGGTACTCGACGATCGCCTGGGTGACGGCGGCGATGTGGTCCTCGTTGAAGGCCGTGTCGAACGAGGATCCGCGGTGGCCCGAGGTTCCGAACACCACCTTCTGAGCCGGGTCGGAGACGTCCGGCTTCTTCTCGTAGTACGCCCTCACGAGGGCCTCGACGTCGATGAGATCGGAGGCCTGTGCCGGCTTCCCTGCGCGATCGGTCATGCGGTCCATAGTGGCAGTCCGGCCCCCTCCAGGGGTACCGCGGCTGGCTAGGCTTGCGCCATGCCCGTCAGCGCCCCCGAGACCCGTGCCTACAGCTATCTCGGGCCCAGCGGCACGTTCACGGAGGCGGCCCTCGCGCAGGTCCCGGAGGCACGCGGACAGCTGTGGCGCAGCGTCGCGAACGTGGGGGAGGCGCTGAGCGATGTGGTCACCGGCCGCAGCGACGGCGCGGTGATCGCGATCGAGAACTCGGTCGAGGGCGGAGTGACGGCCGCGCAGGACGCGCTGGCGCGGATCCCGGGGCTGCGCATCGTCGGCGAGTACCTGGTGCCGGTGTCGTTCATCCTGGTCGGCCGCCCGGGGACGAGCCTCGAGGAGGTGCGCACCGTCGCCGCGCACCCCGTGGCCTACGGACAGTGCCGGGTGTGGCTCGACCGCGAGATCCCCAGCCACGAGCACCTGCCCGCCTCCAGCAACGTCCAGGCCACCGTCGACCTGCTGGGCGGATCTCCCGCGGACGCGGCCATCGCCCCTCCCGGGATCGTCGCCCACCACGACGTCGCGGTGCTGGCGGAGCGGATCGGCGACAACCCGAACGCCGTCACGCGCTTCGTGCACGTCTCGCGCTCGCACGCACTGCCCGAGCCGACCGGCGCCGACAAGACCAGCGTGATCGCCGAGCTCCCGGCCGACCAGCCGGGCGCCCTGCTCGACATGCTCGAGCAGTTCGCGACCCGCGGGGTGAACCTGAGCATGATCCAGTCGCGGCCGATCGGCGATGCCCTCGGCCGGTACCGGTTCGTCATCGACCTCGACGGGCACGTCCAGGACGAGCGGGTCGCCGACGCGCTGATGGGGCTGCGGCGCTTCAGCCCGAAGGTGATCTTCCTCGGCTCGTATCCGCGCGCTGACCGCCGCCCGGTCACCTCCGTGCGACGCTACGACGACGAGGTGTTCCTCGAGGCCCGCGACTGGCTGCGCGGGATCCTCTCCCACGAGCCGGAGGTCGACGATGACCGGGGACGACGATGACGGGTCGCGACGATGATTGACGACGACGAACGGGTCGACCCGCGCTACGACCCGGCCTTCCAGCGCGGGTTCTCGGGACCGGTGGAGCGTCTGAGAGGCGACGAGCGGGCGTTCGCGAAGCCCGGCTCGGGTGCCGCCCCCGGCGCTCCCGCCGCCACGTCCGGAGCCGCCGCTCGTCCCGCGCCCCCGGAGTCGCGCGTGGTCCGCCCCGGCTCCTCGTCCGCGCCGGGACCGCGCCGCATCATGGCACTGCCCGACATCGCCGGAGCCGCCGAGGGCCGGCGGTCGCACCGCCTCGGCGCCGAGACCGCGCCCGCACCCCTGCCGGAGCCGGCCGCCGACCCCGCTCCCGCTGCTCCCGCCGAGCCCGTGCGCGAGGCGCCCCTGCTGCGGAACCCGTGGCTCCTCGTGCTCCTGCTCGCCGGCCTCGCGGGGACCCTGATCGGCCTCGCGCTCCTCTACACCGGCTACTCCTCGCCGCCTCCGCCCTACTACGGCGACTCCGACGTGCCCTCGCCCGCGTGGATCCAGCGGCAGCTCCTCTACTACTCCTGCATCCCCCTGCTGGGCTGCCTGCCGGCGTCGCTGCTGCTGGCGGTCGGAGTGGCCGCGCTGCGGTGGCGCGGCGTCGTCGTGCGGCCCCGCGCCGAGGAGCCGCGCGAGTCCGCGCAGCTCCTCGAGGCCGAGGCTCAGACTCCGGACGCGCCGAAGAGCAGGCCGAGGAGGTAGGTCACCAGGGCCGCGCCGTAGCCGATCCCGAGCTGGCGCAGTGCCCGGGCGAGAGGCGGGGCGCCCGAGAGCAGCCCGACGACCGCGCCGGTGGCGAGCAGGGCGATGCCCACGAGCACGCAGGCGACGACCACCGCGGCGAGCCCCGTCAGGCCGAGCAGGTAGGGCAGCACCGGGATGATCGCGCCCGAGGCGAAGAAGCAGAAGCTCGACAGCGCCGCGCCCATGCCCGTGCCGATCGACTCGTGCTCGTCGACGTCGGGGTCTCCTGCGGGACCGCCCAGCGTGATGGGGGAGGTGACGGCGCCGCCGCGCAGGCCCGTGAAGACGGAGGCGGCACGCGCGTCGGCCTGCTCCTGAGTCATCCCGCGAGCGCGGTAGACCAGGGCGAGCTCGTTCGCGTCGACGTCCAGATCGGGCACGATGCGGTTCGCGTCGAGGTCCGGGCTGGAGGCCGAGAGCAGCTCGCGCTGCGAGCGCACCGAGACGAACTCGCCCGCGCCCATCGAGAGGGCGCCGGCGAGCAGGCCCGCGATGCCCGTGAACAGGACGACGCCCGTCCCGACTCCGCTCGCCCCCACTCCGAGCACGAGGGCGAGGTTCGAGACCAGGCCGTCGTTCGCTCCGAAGACCGCCGCGCGGAACGTCCCGGAGAGGCGGTTGCGACCGCGCTCGGCGAGCCCGCGGACGACCTCGCCGTGGATCCGCTCGTCGGCGGCCATCGCCTCGGTGGCGTCGTCGTCGTCGGCGTAGGGGGAGCGGGCCTCGGCGCGCTGGATCAGGGCGAGGACGAACACGGAGCCGAAACGGCGGGTGAGGAAGCCGAGGAAGCGCGTGCGGAGGTCCGGGCGGGGCGCGGGCTCCGCCGCGGAGCCGAGCAGCTCGCGCCAGTGCTCCTCGTGGCGTCCCTCGGCCACGGCGAGCGCGAGCAGGATCTCCCGCTCCTCGCCGGAGCGGCGGCCGGCGAGGTCGCGGTACACGGAGGCCTCGGCGAGCTCGTCGGCGAGGTAGCGGCGCCAGCGGCGCACCTGTGCGGGACTGGGGGTGGGGGCGGTGGTCGCCATGCGATCTCCTGGCTCAGGTCCGCCGACCCGCGCGAGAGGACCGGTCAGGACGTGCGTCGACTGACCGAAGGTCTCGTTCGCCCCGGCCGGAGCCGGGGTGGAGCGCCGGGCCCGGATCGTCCCGGACCAGCATGTCGACGCGCCTCGTCGTCCGCTCGGCGGACGGTGGGAACTACTCCCCTTCGCGGGGACCACCGTAGCCGAGATCGGAGGAGAACGCCCGGCCGATCCGCGGGCCGTCGGGCGGACGTCCGCCCGGCCCGGGGCCGGAGCGTCGTCGCGGACGCTCGCGCCGGGTCAGAGCGAGGCGGTCGCCCGGGCGGCGCGGCGGGCCTGGCGCTCGTGCTCGGCGTCCAGGAGCGTGCGCGTGGCGGGGACCGCCAGGAACTCGACCATGGTGTCCGTCTCCTCGACGATGCGCTCGGCGCGGTCGAGCGGGTCGGTGCGCAGGAGGCGGCGGGCGGCGGACGCGACGTGCGCCGGCTTCGCCGCCAGGGCGCGCACGCGCTCGTCGACGCGACCGGCGAGGTCGGCGCGCGGCACGACCTCGGTCACGAGCTGCCACTCCAGCGCCTCGGCCGCGCGGACCGGGCGGCCCGACAGCACGAAGTCCAGGGCGCGGCGGCGGCCGACGACGCGGGGGAGCGCGGCGGTGACTCCGACGTCCGGGACGAGCCCGACGTCGCCGTACGCGCTGAGGAAGAGGGCGGCGGGAGTCGCGATCACGATGTCGGCGGCCAGGGCGAAGGCGATGCCGGCGCCGGCGACCATGCCGTCGATCGCGCAGACGACGACGGCGCGGCTGTCCTCGAGCAGGCGGATCACCTGGGCGGTCGTGGTCGCGACGTCGCGCAGGTGGTGGTCCGGGTGCTCGGACCCCATGATCGCCGAGATGTCGCCGCCCGTGCAGAACGCGCGGCCGGCCGCGGCGATCACGATGACGGAGCAGCCGGCGTCGGCGTCGAGGTCGGCGACGGTGCTCAGCAGCAGTCGCGCGGTGCCGAGGTCGATCGCGTTGAGGGCGTCGGGGCGGTTGAGGGTGATCCGGGCGACGGAGCCGTCGCGCTCGAGGACGACGCCGGGAGTCGCGTCGATGAGGGGGGTGGCGTGCATGGAAGAGCCTTCAGGGGAGCAGGGGTGTCGAACGCGGGGGGACGTTCTCGGGGGATGACTCACATTCGCAGCCGTCCGCGCGATCGGATGCCTCCTCGCGGCCGATGCTCAGCCGGCCCCGGGGGTACGCGCGGGCGGCGGCCCGTCCCGGCCCTCCTCTACACTGCTGGGGTGATTGATCCCGTACTTCTGCGCGAGAACCCGGACGTCCTGAAGCGCTCGCAGGAGGCGCGCGGCGACTCCGTCGAGCTGGTCGACGAGGCGCTCGAGGCCGACCGCGTGCGCCGTGCGGCGATCACCGAGGCGGAGCGGCTCCGGGCCGAGCAGAACGCCTTCGGCAAGACCGTCGCCAAGGCTCCGAAGGACGAGAAGGCGGCCCTCGTCGCCGAGGCCCAGCGCCTCGCCGCCGCCGCCAAGCAGGCCCAGCAGGAGGCGTCCGAGGCCGACGACGCCTTCACCGTGCTGGTGAAGCGCATCGCCAACCCGATCATCGAGGGCGTCCCCGCGGGCGGCGAGGAGTCGTTCGAGCTCGTCAGGACGGTCGGCGAGCGCCCCGTCTTCGACTTCGCCCCGCGCGACCACCTCGAGCTCGGCGAGCTGCTGGACGGCATCGACATGCAGCGCGGCGCGAAGGTCAGCGGCGCGCGCTTCTACTTCCTCAAGGGCCTGGTCGCCCGCCTCGAGATCGCGCTGATGAACCTGGGCCTCGAGAAGGCGCTCGCCGCCGGCTTCACCCCGCTGATCACGCCGACCCTCGTGCGCCCCGAGATCATGGACGGCACCGGCTTCCTCGGCGAGCACGACGACGAGGTGTACCGCCTCCGCGACGACGACCTCTACCTCACCGGCACCAGCGAGGTCGCCCTCGCCGGCTACCACGCCGACGAGATCCTCGACCTCTCCGGCGGCGCGAAGCGCTACGCGGGCTGGAGCACCTGCTACCGCCGCGAGGCGGGCTCGGGCGGACGGGACACCCGCGGCATCATCCGCGTGCACCAGTTCAGCAAGCTCGAGATGTTCGTCTACACCCTCCCCGAGGACGCCGAGGCGGAGCACGCGCGCCTCCTCTCGTACCAGGAGGACGTCCTGCAGAGCCTCGGCCTGCACTACCGCGTCATCGACACGGCGGCCGGCGACCTCGGCCAGAGCGCGGCGCGCAAGTTCGACGTGGAGGCGTGGGTCCCCACGCAGGAGACCTACCGCGAGCTGACCTCGACCTCGAACTGCACCACGTTCCAGGCCCGCCGCCTCGACACCCGCTACCGCACCGAGTCGGGGAGGACGGCTCCGGTCGCCACCCTCAACGGCACGCTCGCGACCACCCGCTGGATCGTCGCCCTCCTCGAGACCCACCAGCGGGCGGACGGCTCGGTGCTCGTCCCCGAGGCGCTGCGGCCCCACCTCGGCGGCCTCGAGGTGCTCGAGCCCGTCGCATGAGCGCGGCCCGCGCCTCCGGCCGCCGCCTCGTCGCCCTCGACATCGACGGCACCGTCATGCACGAGGACGGCACCATCACCCGCGCGGTGACGGACGCGATCACCCGCGTGGCCGCCCAGGGCGACGAGGTGATGCTCGCCACCGGGCGCTCGCCCTCCTCCACCCTGCCGGTCGTCGAGCGCCTCGGGATCTCGCCCGAGTACGTGATCTGCTGCAACGGAGCGGTCACGCTCCGCCGGGACGAGTCCGGTGCCTACGTCCCCGAGACGGTCGAGACCTTCGACCCGACGGAGGTCCTGGAGACCATCCGCCGCTCCCTCCCCGACGCGCACTACGCCGTGGAGGACGCGGACGGCGCCTTCTTCTACACCGAGGCGTTTCCGGGCGGTGCCGTGATGGGTGCCGAGACGACCCACGTCCCCTTCGAGGAGCTGCTCGGCCGGCTGTGCACCCGCGTCGTCGTGATCTCGCCCGAGACCGGGATCGAGGAGTTCACCTCGCTGGTCGAGGAGATGGGCCTGCACCAGGTCAGCTACGCGATCGGCTGGACCGCCTGGCTCGACATCGCCCCCCACGGCGTCAACAAGTCCACCGCGCTCGAGGTCGTCCGCGAGGAGCTGGGCATCGAGCGGAGCGACGTGGTCGCGCTGGGCGACGGCCGCAACGACATCGAGATGCTCACCTGGGCCGCCGCCGAGGGCGCAGGGCTCGCGATGGGGCAGGCGCCCGACGAGGTGCGGGCTGTTGCCTCCGCCGTGGTCCCCTCGGTCCACCAGGACGGCGTGGCGGTCGCGCTCTCGGCGCTGCGCTGACGACGGTCCCGCGCGCTCGGCGGTTACTATCGGGTGTCGCTCCTGCGGGAGCGGCCGGGAGGGCTGTCCGAGCGGCCGATGGAGCCAGTCTTGAAAACTGGTGGGCGGAAACGTCTCGTGGGTTCGAATCCCACGCCCTCCGCCACGCCCTCCGCCACGCCGTCCGCCACGCCGTCCGCCACGCCGTCCGCCACGCCGTCCCGTTCTTCGCGTCGCTTCCCGCCGGCGCCTTCCGACGCCCGTCCTGGCGCGCGACGACGGAGGGCCGCCCGCTCTCCTTCGGAACGCGCCAGCCCTCTGTATAGGATTGCGCGACGCCCGGGACCGACGCCCGGCCCTCACCTCCGCACCACTGACGCCTCGACACCGGGAGACGGATGCGCCGCACGGGCCCTTCGACACAGACTCGCGACACTCCGCGCACGCCGCGCCCCTTCGTGCGGCACGGCCGCCAGAAGCGGCACACCCTCGCGCGGACCCTGGTGAAGGGAGCCGCCCTCGTGGGCGGTGTCGGCGTGGTCGCCTCGGTGTCGGTGGTCGCGATCGCGGCGACGCTGATCGTCCAGTCCGTGCAGCCCTCGGTCGACCTGCACCCGGGCGCGGCCGGCTCCAGCGTCGAGGCAGGAGGCGCCCCGGAGATCGGCGCACTGGAGGGCGGCTTCAACGTCCTCGTCGTCGGCAGCGACTCGCGGAAGGGCCAGGGCGACGCCTACGGCGACCCCGATGAGGAGACGAGCGTCCTCAACGACGTCAACATGCTGATGCACGTCTCGGCCGACCACAGCAACGCGACGGTCGTGAGCTTCCCCCGCGACATGTACGTCGACATCCCGGAGTGCGTGAACGCCGCCACGGGTGAGACGATCCCCGCCCGGTACGACACCAAGATCAACGAGGCGATGGGCAGCGACGTCAGCCTCGGCTGCGTGGCGGGGGTCGTCGAGGACCTCATGGGCGTCCGGGTCGACTACGGCGCGGTCGTGCAGTTCAACGGCGTGATCGAGATGTCGAACGCGGTCGGCGGAGTCGACGTCTGCGTCGCGACCGAGATCGCGGACCCCTACACGAACACCTACCTCGAGCCGGGCGTGCACTCGCTCGAGGGCATGGCGGCGCTGCAGTTCCTCCGCAGCCGCCACGGCATCGGCGACGGCAGCGACCTGACCCGCATCAGCAACCAGCAGGTCTTCCTCTCGGCGCTCGTGCGCCGGATCAAGAGCGCGGACACCCTGCTCAACCCGGTCGCGCTCTACGGGCTCGCGAAGGCGGCGCTCGGCAACATGACGCTCTCGACCGGTCTCGACAACGTGAACACGATGGTCCAGATGGGACTCGCGCTGAAGGACGTCGACCTCGCGGACGTCGTCTTCGCGCAGTACCCGACCGGGGCGACTCCGAGCGGAGTGGAGCCGGACCGCGCCGCGGGCGACGTCCTGGCGAGCGCCCTGCAGACCGATCAGCCGATCGCCATCACCGGCGGCACGGGCGCCGGCGCGACCGTGGAGGGCGAGGCGGCGGCCCCGGCCGATACCGCCGCTCCGTCGGGCCCGGCGACCGCGGATCCGCTGGCGACGGCCGCGGCGGCACCCGGCACTCCTGCAGCGACTCCCGAGGTCGGATCCAAGGTTGCCCTGCCAGAATCGGTCACCGGCCAGAGCGCCGACCAGCAGACCTGCTCGGTCGGCTTCTTCGGCTGAGCCGAGGGCGGGCGGCACCACGGGTGCTCTCCACCTCGCGCGCTGACTCCGGGACGACACGCGTCCCGCAGCCGAGAGAGAGTACGACCCGATGAGCGAACGCGCGTCCACCCGGACCACAGCAGCACGGCACGGCCGCCTGCGCCGCCCGAGCGGCGTGCGCTTCGCCGCGCGGATCCTCGCGGCCTGCGTGGGCGTCGGCGTGCTCAGCGCGGTCTGCATCGTGGCGATCGCCGCCTCGCTGATCGCCGGGAGCGCGCGTCCGTCCGTCGACCTAGGGATCGACTCGGGCGGAGGCGACGTGCCCGAGATCGGGGCGATCGAGGGCGGCGTCAACATCCTGCTCGCCGGCAGCGACAGCGCCGACGGATCGGCCGCCGGGGCCTACGGCGAGCGTGCCGAGAACCTCAACGACGTCACGATGCTCATGCACATCTCGGCCGACCACTCGACCGTGGAGGTCGTCAGCTTCCCCCGCGACCTCTACGTCCCGATCCCCTCCTGCACCGACCCGGCCACCGGCGCCGTCTCGGACGCGGTGGACTCGGCGAAGATCAACACCTCGCTCGAGGCCGGCGGGCTGGCGTGCACCGTGCAGACGGTCGAGCAGCTGACCGGGCTCGAGATCCCCTACGCGGCGCTCATCCAGTTCGAGGGCGTCATCGAGATGTCGAACGCGGTCGGCGGAGTCGACGTCTGCGTCGCCACCCCGATCCAGGACGAGTACACGGGGCTGAACCTCGACGCGGGCACGCACACGCTCGTCGGCGCCGAGGCGCTGGCGTTCCTCCGCACCCGGCACGGCGTCGGCGACGGCAGCGACCTCACCCGCATCTCGAGCCAGCAGGTGTACCTCTCATCGCTGGTGCGCAAGGTGAAGAGCGCGTCGACGCTCTCGAACCCGGTGAACCTCTACGGCCTCGCGAAGGCGGCCGTCTCGAACATGCAGCTCTCCACCTCGCTCGAGAACGTGAACACCCTCGTGTCGATCGGCCTCGCGGTGAAGGACGTCGACCTCGCGAACGTGGTCTTCGTGCAGTACCCGACCTTCATCGACGGCAACGGCGTGTACCCGAGCGAGGACGCGGCGTCCGCGCTGAACGCGGCGCTCCTCGCCGACCAGCCGATCGCGCTGAGCGGCACCACCGGCGGCGGCTCGCAGTCGACGGGGGCGGAGCCCGGGGCGACCAACGCTCCGGCGGCCACGGAGTCGCCGGCCACCGACGCCCCCGCGACCGACGCCGCCGCGACGAGCGCACCCGACGGGCCGGTCACCCTCCCGAGCGACGTCTCCGGGCAGACGGCGCAGCAGGAGACCTGCACGATCGGCCGGCCCCTGTCGGACCAGTAGGCGGCTTCCCGCCTTCCCGCGGAGGGGCGGGCGCCCGTGTCGCGAGGCCCTCGCGCGTGCGGTTATGATGGTCGTCGTGCGTCCGCCAGCGGGCGCTCAGGAGTCGTCGCATAGTCCGGTCGAGTGCACCACCCTGCTAAGGTGGAGAACCCTTTATTGGGTTCCGTGGGTTCAAATCCCACCGACTCCGCATCGTCCGAAGGCCCCGCTCAGGCGGGGCCTTCGTCGTTCCCGGCGGTGCCTGTGCCTGCCGCAGTACCGGCGTCTCCCGGCGGTGCCGGTGTCTCCGCAGTGCCGGGTCTCGCGGTGCCGGGTCTCGCGGTGCCGGAGCCTTCCGGCCGGCGCTCCGCCGGTCGCGCGCGGCGACGGCGGCCGATGCGACCCGGCGCCCCGGCCGCCCGGGATCCGCCGCCGATCCGCCGGGCGGGTGCGCTCCCGGAGCGGCTACCCTGATCGGATGCCCAGCCCGATCCTCGACGCCCTGTCCGCTCCTCCCGCGCGGAGGGACGTCGCCTCGATCCGGGGTGCTCTCGCCGAGGTCGCGATCGGCGACTCGGTGCGCGTCCTCGTCCGCTCCCCGCGCTACGGCCTCTACGGGATCGAGGGGGTCGTCCGGCTCGCCGTCGGCGGCGAGCTCGTCGTCGCGGACGTCTTCCTCGGCACGGGGACCGAGATCCAGAGCATCGCCCTGGCTCCGGACGCCGACGAGGTCGGCGGGGAGCGCTCGGCCGAGGGACTCGAGCACGGGGATACGGTGCGCGTGGCGTTCTCGACTCCGGCGCTCGGGTCGTTCACGATCACGGGCCCGCTGACGGCCGGCGGCCGCGACGGGTTCCTCCTCGTCGGCAGCTGGATCGTCGCGGACGGCGGCGAGCCAGGCCGCCACGTCGACCGCATCGAGCGCCTGACGGACGTCGGCGTGCACGAGAAGCACGTCCCCGGGCGCCGCTCCGCGGTCGAGGAGTAGCCCCTCAGCTCTGGCAGTGCGGGCACCAGTAGGTGACCCGCAACTGCAGCTCGTCGTCGCCGAGCTCACCGCGCTCGATCGGAGTGCCGCAGCGCCGGCACGGCTTGCGGTCGCGGCCGTAGACCCAGAGCTGCTGGCCCGGGCGCAGGTTGCCGGTCGTCGTGCGCTCGATCCGCTCGCGGTTCACGGTGATGAGCCGCTTCGCGAGCGCGATGGTGCGCACGAGGTCGCCGCTCCCGCCGACCGGGCGCGTGGGCAGCACGCCGCGCAGGAAGCACAGCTCGGCGCGGTAGACGTTGCCGAGTCCGGCCATGATCCGCTGGTCGAGCAGCGCGAGCCCGATCGGCCGCTCCGGATCGGCGGACAGGCGTCGCAGCGCCTCGTCCACGTCCCAGTCGGCGCCGAGCAGATCGGGGCCGAGATAGCCGACCACGTCCTCCTCGGCCGAGCGCGGGACGATCTCGAGGAGCCCGAGCTCGAAGCCGACCGCCTGCCAGTCCTCGGTCTCGAGGACGATCCGGGCCTGGAACGCCGGCCGGTGCCACTTCGGCCGCTCGCCCTCGCCGCGGGCGTAGAGGTGCCAGCTCCCCTCCATCTTGAGGTGGGAGTGGATCAGCGCGTCGCCGACCCGCATCAGCAGGTGCTTGCCGCGGGGGACGACCTCGTCGATCGTCTCGCCGGTGAGGTCGACCGTCGCGTACTTCGGCACGCGGACGTCGCACCGGGTCAGGACCTCGCCGTCCAGCGCCTCGGCGAGGTTGTGGGCGGATCGGTAGACGGTGTCACCCTCGGGCACGCGGGCTCCCTCCGGCGCTCACGAGCGCATCCTCAGGCCGCGCGGATTCGCGACGAAGCCGGCGGCGACGAGGGCGTCGCCGAAGGGCGTGCCGAGCGCGAAGACGCCGTCGATCTTCTCGACGGTCAGCTTCTCGACCCCGCGGGAGCGGACGAGCTGCGAGAGGGCGCCGGCCGCGTCGGCGAGGGCCGCCTCCTCGGCGGTGAAGGTGAGGGCGGTCTTGCCGCCGCGCTCGAGGTAGACCGCGAGCGCTCCGTCGACGACGGCGACCAGCGCGCCGGCCTTCCGACCGGGGCGGTGCCCCTCGCCCTGCGGCCACGGCAGAGCGGCGCCGAACGGATTGGCGGGGTCGGTCGCCGCCAGCGCGAGCACCGGTCGTGAGCGCTCCTGCGCCTCGTCCTGCGGGGCGAACGTGCGGAGCCGGTCGACGCTGCCGGCGGTGCCGAACTGTGCTGCTCCCAGCTTCTCGATGAAGTAGCCCCTCCGGGCGCGGCCCTGCTGCTCGAAGCCGCTCAGCACCTTGTAGGCGAGGGCGAAGCCGCCCAGGACGCCCTCGGCCTGCACGGAGCCGCGGGTGACGATCCCGTACCGCTCGAGCAGCGTCTCGCCGAGCGCGTGCCCGCGGATCGTCGCGTCCGACTCCGCGAGCGGCACGATCGACCAGCGGCCGCCGGCGGTCGGCGGCCCCACGCGGGTGGCCATCGTGGGGCGGGCGGTCATCCGGCCCCGGGGCGCGCGGGCGCGGGCGGGGGCGCGCGGCTGGCGGTGGGCGCCGCCGGTCGAGCCGACGAGGGTGCGCAGCGGCGCCAGGGTGTCGTTCGTGACGAGCCCGGCCCAGACCAGCTCCCACAGGGCCTCGACGAGGCCCGCGTCGTCGGTGGAGCCGACCGCGTCGGAGAGCTGGCGGAAGAAGTAGCCGCCGCCCGAGCCGAGCACGCCGACGATCTCCTGCTGGAGCTCGGTCAGGGTCACGGACTCGGCGGCGGGGACGGGGAGGGTCAGCCCTGCCGTGTCGGCGAGGTGGAGGCTCACCCAGCCGTCGTTGCCGGGGAGGGTGCCCGCGCCGGCCCAGAGGACCTCGCCGGTCGCGGTGAGCTCGTCGAGCATCGCGGGGGAGTAGTCGCGCACCCGGGCGGGCAGGATCAGCGACTCCCAGGCGGACGCGGGGATGGGCGCGCCGGCCAGCTGGTCGATCACGGAGGCCACGCCGTCGATACCGCGGAGCGAGCCGCCGACGTGCTGCCAGGCGGGGAGGAAGCGGGCGTACGCGGCCGCGTCCACCGGCTCCACCTCCTTGCGGAGCGCGGCGAGAGAGCGGCTGCGCAGGCGGCGCAGCACCTCGGCATCGCACCACTCGGTCCCGGTGCCGGTGGGGCGGAACTCGCCCTCCGAGACGCGGCGCTCGCCCGCGAGGCGGCGCAGGGTGTCGGTGACGACCGCGACTCCGAGGCCCAGGCGGGTGGCGACGGCGGCGGCGGTGAAGGGGCCGTGGGTGCGCGCGTAGCGGGCGACGAGGTCGCCGAGCGGATCGCGGACCGGGTCGATGAAGGCGACGGGGACGCCGATCGGCAGGGGCACGCCGAGAGCGTCGCGGAGCCGGGAGGCGTCCTCCATCGCGGCGTACCGCTGCTCACCGCCGAGGCCCACGGGCAGGACGCGCTTGGCCTTCACGAGCGCGGCCACGTCGGCCTCGAGCACCGCGCGCTCGATCGCGGGCGCCTTCGCGACGTCCGCCGAGGCGACCGACTCGTCGACCAGGCGCTCCCCGAGCTCGTCGAGCGTCAGCGGGCCGAGCAGCCGGAGCAGGTCGGCGGCGCCCTCGAGCCCGCGGAGGCGGCGCTCGGGCTCGACGCGCTGCAGCTCGCGCTCGATCTGCGCGAGGACGGCCGGGTCGAGCAGCTCGCGCAGCTCCGCCCGGCCGAGCAGCTCGCCGAGGAGCGTCGCGTCGACCGAGAGCGCCGCCGCGCGGCGCTCGGCGAGCGGGCTGTCGCCCTCGTACATGAAGGCAGCGACGTAGCCGAAGAGCATGGACCGCGCGAACGGACTGGCGGTCGGCGTCTCGACCTCGAGGATCCGCAGCTCGCGCCCGTCCAGCCGTGCGGCGAGCCGGAGCAGGGCGGGCAGGTCGTAGACGTCCTGGAGGCACTCGCGGACGGTCTCGAGGATGATCGGGAAGGTCGGGTAGGTGCGGGCGACGTCGAGGAGCTGCGCCGCCCGCTGCCGCTGCTGCCAGAGCGGGGAGCGCTTGCCCGGGTTGTACCTCGGGAGCAGGAGCGCCCGCGCCGCGCACTCGCGGAACCGGGCGGCGAAGAGGGCGGAGCCGCCGACCTCGCTCGTGACCAGCTGCTCCAGCTCCTCGCGCTCGAACAGGAACAGCTCGGAGCCCGGCGGCTCCGACTCGGTGTCGGGGATCCGCACGACGATGCCGTCGTCCCCGGCCATCGCCGCTCCGTCGACGCCGTGCCGCTCGCGGACGCGGGCGCCGATGGCGAGCGCCCACGGCGAGTGCACCTGCATCCCGTACGGGGAGTGCAGCACCAGCCGCCAGTCGCCCAGCTCGTCGCGGAAGCGCTCGAGCACGAGGGTGCGGTCGTCCGGGATCTGCCCGGTGGCCAGGCGCTGCTCGTCGAGGAAGGAGAGGAGGTTGTTGGTCGCGTACTCGTCGAGCCCGGCCGCCGTGCAGCGCTCGCGCGCCGTCTCGGGGGCGGCGGCGCCCACCTCGCGGGTGAACGCCCCGATCGCCTCGCCGAGCTCGGCGGGGCGCCCCTGCGAGTCGCCCTTCCAGAACGGGAGGCGCCCGGGCTCGCCGAACGCCGGCGTCACGATCACGCGGTCGTAGGTGATCTCCTGGATGCGCCAGCTGGTGGCTCCGAGCGCGAAGACGTCGCCGACGCGGGACTCGTAGACCATCTCCTCGTCGAGCTCTCCGACGCGGTTGCCGGTCGAGCCCGGCTCGCCGACCATGAACACGCCGAAGAGCCCGCGGTCGGGGATGGTGCCGCCGCTGGTGACGGCGAGGCGCTGGGCGCCGGGCCGGCCGGTGAGCGTGTTCGCGTCGCGGTCCCAGACGAGGCGCGGCCGCAGCTCCGCGAACTGGTCGGAGGGGTAGCGGCCCGAGAGGAGGTCGAGGGTCGCCTCGTAGGCGGAGCGGGGCAGGGACACGAAGGGGGCGCTGCGGCGGACGGTGTCGAACCAGTCGTCCACGTCGAGGCTCTCGAGGGCGGTCGCGGCGACGGTCTGCTGCGCGAGGATGTCGAGCGGGTTCGCGGGGACGGCGATCGCCTCGATCAGGCCCGAGCGCATCCGCTCCGTCGTCACGGCGGAGTGGAGAAGGTCGGCCCGGTGCTTGGGGTAGAAGGACCCGCGCGAGACCTCGCCGACCTGGTGGCCGGCTCGACCCACGCGCTGCAGGGCGCTCGCGACCGAGGGCGGCGTCTCGACCTGGACGACGAGGTCGACGGCGCCCATGTCGATCCCCAGCTCGAGGCTCGAGGTCGCGACCACGCAGCGCAGGCGGCCGGACTTCAGGTCGTCCTCGATGATCGCGCGCTGCTCCTTGCTCACCGAGCCGTGGTGGGCGCGGGCGAGCAGCGGCTCCTCGTCGGGCGCGGACTGCCCGCTGCCGCTCGTGCCCCCGGCCGCTCCCATCGCCTCGGCCGGGGAGCGGCGGACGGAGGAGGAGGCCGCCTCGGCGAGCAGGGCCCCGACGGCGACGGGCTCGCCCGCCTCGCGCGCCCGCTCCGCGGCGAGCTCGCGGCGCTCGGCGTAGATCTCGTTGAGCCGGGCGGTCAGCCGCTCGGCGAGACGGCGGGAGTTCGCGAAGACGATGGAGGAGGTGTGCGCGAGGACCCGGTCGACGATCGACTCCTCGACGTGCGGCCAGATCGACCCGCTCTGCGGACCGGTGGCCCCCATCGTCGATCCGTCCTGCGGAGCCGCCGTCCCCAGCTCGGACATGTCCTCGACCGGGACGACGACGCTGAGGTCCCACTGCTTCTCGGACGCCGGAGCCACGATCGCGACCGGGGAGCGGCCGGCGAGGAACCGGGCCACCTCCTCGCGCGGGCGCACCGTCGCCGAGAGGCCGATGCGCTGCACCGGCTTCGGGAGCAGGGCGTCGAGCCGCTCGAGGGAGACGGCGAGGTGCGCCCCGCGCTTGGTCGACGCGACCGCGTGGACCTCGTCGACGATGACCGTCTCGACGCCGCGGAGCGACTCGCGCGCCGCCGAGGTGAGCATGAGGTAGAGCGACTCGGGGGTCGTGATCAGGATGTCCGGCGGCGTCTTCTGCAGCACGCGCCGCTCGGCGGCGGGCGTGTCTCCCGACCGCACCCCGACGGTGACCGTGGCCGGCGCGCTGCCGATGCCCTCGGCGCTCAGCCGCAGCGCCGTCTGGGTGACGCCGACGAGCGGCGAGCGGAGGTTTCGCTCGACGTCGACGCCGAGAGCCTTCAGCGGCGAGACGTAGAGCACGCGCGTGCGGTGCTGCGGATCCTCCGGCGGCGGGCCCTGCACGAGCCGGTCGATCGCCCAGAGGAAGGCCGAGAGCGTCTTGCCGGAGCCGGTGGGAGCGACCACGAGGGCGTGCGCTCCACTCGAGATGGCCGACCAGGCGCCCTCCTGGGCGGCGGTCGGCGCCGGGAACGCGCCCTCGAACCACGCGCGCGTGGCGGGGGAGAAGCGCTCGAGGACGTCCGGCATGCATCCATCCTCCCTGCCACCTCCGACATTGCCGGGGCCGCGGCCCGGGGGCGAGCCCTTGACGCGGGGGAGCCCGCCCGTCAGGCGAAGCCGAGACGCACGAACGTGCCGATGTCGGCGAGCTCGGCCTGCCCGACTCCGTGGGCGACGCCCTCGTAGACCCGGGCGTCGAGCGCCGTGTGCTCCGGGAACCAGGCCGCCGCGTCCCGCACGAGCTCCTCCGGGATCACCGTGTCGAGCGTCCCGCGGCCCCAGAACACCGGCGGACGCTCGCGGGCGAGCCGCTCGTCCGCGTCGTCGCCCTCGGCGAGCGGGACCACGAACCCGGACAGGGCGACCGCGAAGGCGAAGCGGCCAGGCGCGCGCCGCAGCAGCTGCACCGCCAGCGCGGCGCCCTGGGAGAAGCCCAGCAGCCCCACCGGACCCGGGTGCTCCAAAGCGTCGAGCCACTCGATCACACCCGCCGCCGCCGCCTCGACGGCCTCGGGATCGGCCCGCGGCTCGTCAGGCACCAGCGGCACCCGGAGGGGCCACCACGCGTTCGCCCCGCCGCCCAGGGCGAGAGGCGCCCGGAGGGACGCGAGGACCGGCTCCAGCGGCAGGTAGGCGCCGAGCGAGAACAGGTCCCCCTCGTGCGAGCCGTAGCCGTGCAGCAGCACCAGGAGGGGCCTGCCGACGCGGTCGCGCTCGGAGGAGGACCACAGCACCGCGTTCGCGTCGATTCCCATCGCACCATCATCCCCCTGAGTGCGGGATCGCCGCCGCCGGTCGGAACACCAGCCGCGAAGGGTGAGAATGGCTGCATGAGCGTGCGCACCCCTGACCCGAACTCCGGGTGGCTGTCCGACGACGAACTCGCCGAGATCCGCCGGCGGCTCCCGCTGCTGTACGTGGAGGCCGTGCCCGTCCGGGTCGACGGGCTCGGGCAGGTCACCGAGGTCGGCGTGCTCCTGCGCGCGACCCCCTCCGGCCAGATCACCCGCACGATCGTCTCGGGCCGCGTGATGTACGGCGAGACGCTGCGCGACGCGCTGTTCCGCCACCTCGAGAAGGATCTCGGTCCCATGGCCTTCCCCCTCCTCCCGGCGAGTCCGCTCCCCTTCCACGTCGCCGAGTACTTCCCGATGCCCGGCATGGGACCGTTCACCGACGACCGCCAGCACGCGGTCTCCCTCGCCTACGTCGTCCCCGTCACCGGCACCTGCGACCCCCGCCAGGACGCCCTCGAGCTCACCTGGATGACCCCCGACGAGGCCTGCTCCGACGCGATCTCCGCCGAGATGGAGGGCGGGCGGGGCGCGCTGATCCGCGCCGCGCTCGCTTCCGTCGGCCGCCTGTCCTAGCGGCGCGGATCGGCCGCGGTGCTTCCTGCGCCGATAGCGGCGCGCCGCGGTCGGCTCGCAGGGACAGCAGGCCGGCTGGAGCATCGTGCGTCCGCCTGGACCGATTCGCCGGCACGCGACTCGGCCGTTCGGCTCGTGGATCCGGCATCCACGGGACCTCTGTGACCGGGCGAGGAGAGGCGGCGCCCCTGCCCGACGACGGCGCAGCAGGGGATCGCCTGATCAGGACGCGGTGAGGACTTCCGGAGCTCCCTGCGCGGGACTCCGCTCGAAGAGGTGAAGCGTGAACGACGAAGGGCCGGGGCCCGCGACCAGTAGTCGCGGGCCCCGGCCCTTCGTGATGTCGGCGTCCTGATCAGGACGAGCGTTGACGTGCGATCACCGAACGCTCAGCCCCCGGACCAGCCGCTCCCCGCGAGGCGAACGGTCGATCCGCGTGCGAGCGGATCGGCCTAGCCGGTCGCGACACGCTCTGCGCGTCGCGACCATGCTTGAAGCCGACCGCGGTGCGCCGTTCCGCGGCTGCCCGCGAGGCGAATGGTCGATCCGCGTGCGAGCGGATCGGCCTAGCCGGTCGCGACACGCTCTGCGCGTCGCGACCGTGCTTGAAGCCGACCGCGGTGCGCCGTTCCGCGGCTGCCCGCGAGGCGAACGGTCGATCCGCGTGCGAGCGGATCGGCCTAGCCGGTCGCGACACGCTCTGCGCGCCGCGACCATGCTTGAAGCCGACCGCGGTGCGCCGCTCCGCGGCTGCCCACGAGGCGAACGGTCGATCCGCGTGCGAGCGGATCGGCCTAGCCGGTCGCGACACGCTCTGCGCGCCGCGACCGTCCTTGAAGCCGACCGCGGTGCGCCGCTCCGCGGCGCACAATCGGACTCAGCCCTGCGCGCGGCGGCCGCCGCGGCGGGCGCCGCCGCCGGCGGACTCGCGGGCGGGAGCGGCCGAGGCCGCTCCGCCGGTCGCGGTGCTGTAGAACGAGCGCGATCCGCCCGAGGTCGAGGGGGCGCCGGCGGCCGAGCGGCTGCGGCCTCCGCGGGCGCCGCCGCGGGCGGGTCCCTCGGCGGCGGTGCGGTCGCGGCGGGGGCGGTCGCCTCCGCCGGTCGCGGCACCCGTCGAGCGTCCGCCGCGGGGTGCGGCGGTGCCCTCGGTGCGGGCCGCGCGCTTGCGCTGCGCGTTGGCGCCCTGCGAGCGTCCGCCCTGCGACTGGCCGCGGACGGGCTCGACGGCGGCGCTGGGGGTGACGTACGGAGCGACGTCGCCGACGAGCTTCGCGACGGCGGCCGAGTCGGCCGTCACCTGCTGGGGCGCGACCTGGATCGCGGCCTTGCGGAGGAGGGTCTTCACGTCGCTGCGCTGCGTGGGCAGGACGACGGTGACGACGTCTCCCTCGCTGCCGGCGCGGGCGGTGCGGCCCGAGCGGTGCAGGTACGCCTTGTGCTCCATCGGCGGGTCGACGTGGATGACGAGCTCGACGTCGTCGACGTGCACACCGCGGGCGGCGACGTCGGTGGCGACGAGGACCTTGACGGTGCCGGCGCCGAACGCGGCGAGGTTCCGGTCGCGGGCGACCTGCGAGAGGTTGCCGTGCAGGTCGACCGCGGGGATGCCCTGGCCGGTGAGCTGCTTGGCGAGCTTCTTCGCGTGGTGCTTGGTGCGCATGAAGAGGATGCGGCGGCCGGTGCCGGACGCGAGCGTCTTCACGAGAGCGTTCTTGGCGTCGAGGCCGTCGACCTCGAACACGTGGTGGGTCATCAGCGCGACCGGCGAGTTGGCCTCGTCGACCGAGTGGAGCACCTCGTTCTGGAGGTACTTCTTGACCAGCTTGTCCACGCCGTTGTCGAGCGTCGCGGAGAACAGCAGGCGCTGCCCGCCGCGGGGGGTCTTGTCGAGGATGCGCGTGACGACCGGCAGGAAGCCGAGGTCGGCCATGTGGTCGGCCTCGTCGAGGACGGTGATCTCGACGGCGTCGAGGTTCACGAAGCCCTGCTTCATCAGGTCCTCGAGGCGGCCCGGGCAGGCCACGACGATGTCGACGCCCTGCTTGAGCGCGGCGACCTGGCGCTGCTGCGAGACGCCTCCGAAGATCGTGGTGGTGACGATGCCGTAGGCGTCGGCGAGGGGCTGCATCGCGGCGGTGATCTGCGTGGCGAGCTCGCGGGTCGGCGCGAGGACGAGTCCGAGCGGGCGGCCGGGGCGGCGGCGTCCGCCGGCGAGCGAGCCGCCGAGTCGGGCGATCATCGGGATGGAGAAGGCGAGGGTCTTGCCGGAGCCGGTCTTGCCGCGGCCGAGGACGTCGCGTCCGCCGAGGGTGTCGGGCAGCGTGTCGACCTGGATCGGGAAGGGCTCGGTGATGCCGCTCGCGGTGAGCGCGGCCACGAGGGGGGCCGGCACGCCGAGGGCGCTGAAGGAGAGGGGGGTGTTCGACATGGAGTGGTGCCTTTCGGGGGCATCATGCCGATCGAGGACGCGCGGGCGGTGGCCGGGGCGCGGGTGATCGGCGTTCGGGCGAAGGTGACGGTGGTCACATCCGTTCGCCGTACGATTCGGTGCGCGCGGCCGGGGGCCTCATGCACGTGCGCCAGATGGTCGGGACGGATCCTCGACGGTCAGAGTCCTAGGGGACAAGGGGCGTTCTACGACGCGGGGGAGCGCAGTCGCTGCGCTCGCACCATCCCACTCTAGTGGATGCCGATCCATCCGCGCATCGCGGCCTGCACGCGGGAGCCGTCGCGGTCGCTCAGCTTGGTCCCGACGAAGTCGCCCGCCCAGTCCGAGGTCTGCACGCGGAAGGCCGGCTCCGGGTCGCGCAGGGTCTTCAGGATGACGGCGGCGACGTCGGACGGGTCCTGCGCGTGGGTCGAGGAGAAGGACGACGCGGCGCGGTCGAGGTAGGCGCCGAGCGCCGGCGAGTAGGGGCCGGCTTGCGCGAGCATCGCCGCCGCGTCGATGCCGACGTTCTCGACGAAGCTGCTGCGGACCGCTCCCGGCTCGATCAGCGACACGTGGACGCCGACGGAGGCGGCGACCGGGGCGAGCGCCTCGAAGAACCCCTCGACCGCGAACTTCGCCGCGCAGTAGTCCTCGTTGAACGGCTGCCCGATCGCGCCGCCGACGCTCGAGACGGTGACGATGCGACCGCGGGACGAGCGCAGCATCGGCATCGCGGCGCGGGTGACCGCGACGGTGCCGAAGAAGTTGACCTCCATCACGCGGCGCAGCTCCTCCGGATCCTCCAGCTCGAGGGTGCCGAGGTGGCCGGCTCCGGCGTTGTTCACGAGGGCGTCGAGACCGCCGAGCTCCTCCTCCACGGCGCGGAGGCAGCCGGCGACGGAGTCCGCGTCGGTCAGGTCGAGCGCCCGCAGGTCGAGCTCGACGCGGGCCTCGGCGGCGGCGGCGTGCAGGCCCTCCGCCCGCTCCGGATCCCGCACGGTGGCGACCACCCGCCAGCCCGCGCGCGCGGCCTCGATCGCTGTGGCGCGGCCGATGCCGGTGGAGGTTCCGGTGACGAGGAGGACGGGACGGGGCATGCGGCTTTCCTGCTTTCCGGCGCACGACGGCGCCGCCCGGAGGCTATCGGCCGCCCCTCCGAGAACGTCCAGGGTCGGTGTCAGCCCCGGTAGCGCTCGCCGACCGGCACCTCGACCGGCAGCCGGTTGCCCGCCTGGGCGAGCGGGCAGGCCCAGGCCGGGTCGTAGGCGCAGGAGGGGTTGTAGGCGAAGTTGAAGTCGAGCACCAGCGTCCCCGGGGCGGAGCCCGGGCCGAGGTCGGCGCCCTTCACGGTGTCCAGGAGGTAGCGGCCGCCGCCGTAGGTGCCGCCGGGTGTCCCCGCGAGGGCGTCCTTGACCGGCAGGAACAGGCCTCCGCCGTAGGACGCCAGGCGCCAGACGTCGAGGCTGCCGGTGTCCGGCACCTCGACCGTGCCGATCAGCTCGAAGGGCACGGTGCCGTCGGTGCCGGTCTCCACGTCCATCCGCCGCGCCTCCTCGGCCGGGGCCACCTCGAGCTCGAAGCGCCAGGCCGCGTCGTAGGGCGCGATCGGCAGCGAGCGGAAGTGCGCGCGGTCGGCCGGGAGGAGGGGGGTGGAGGGGTGCTGCGCGAAGAGCGCGTTGCGCCCGCGGATCCAGGACGCGTGCGCGGCGAGCAGGTCCACGTTCGAGAGCCGGCGCACCTCCGCGTAGAGGGCCTGGACGTGGCGGCGCCAGTCCGACACCTCGACCGCCGTCGTGAGGCGGCGGCGGGGCGAGACGCCGTCGTCGTCCTGCTCCTCCTCGTCGGCGGAGGGCCACTGGAGGCGCAGGAGCTCCGAGCGCGACAGCTCGGTCTCCTCCTCGGCGACGCCGTCGGGGCTCATGCGGCGGACTCCCCGCGCGGGCGGGTGTCGGCACCGAGATCGTGGCGCCAGGACGGGGCGAGGGAGCGGATGCGGATGCCGCGCCACTGCCAGAACGCCCACATCGAAGGCCAGAGCGCGGCCGAGGCGAGACCCGCCGAGAACTCGAGGCGGTCGCGGAAGAGCGTGCGCCCGTCAGGGAGCGGGGCCACGGCCATGCGGTGGTCCCACGCGGTGATGAGGCGGAGGGAGCCCGTGAGGGGCCCGCCGCTGTCGCGCAGGATCCGCACGTCGGGCATCGAGGGGACGCGGCGGTAGGAGAGGTCGATCTCCTGTGCGCCCATCGGCACGATCCCGAGGGCGTCCATCGCGACCTCGTGGGAGCCGAGCCCCCAGGTCGGGCGGAAGCCGCCCTCGTCCAGCGACGCGGCGGTCAGGAGCGGGGACATCACCTCCCGGAACACGGCCGGACTCTGCAGGGCGCGCCAGGCGGAGTCGGCGTCGGTGTCGAGCACGTGCTTGAGCATCACCTTCACGAGGGACATCCTCCTCCGCCCGCCCCTGCGCGGGAACCGGGTGCGCGCGGAGCCCCGGACGTGTATGCGCCTCCGGTGCTCGCTACCGTGTCAGGGTGACCGCTCCCGCCGCCTCCGTCGACCAGTCGACCTACCAGATCCGCTTCGAGTGGGGGGCCCGCGCCCTCCGTGTGCTCGCCCCCGCCCACGTCACGGTGCTCGTCGACGCTCTGCCCGGAGGCGAGAGCCCCGACCTCGGGGGAGTGGAGGGCCGCGTCGTCCGCGCGGGCCTGGCCGACCGCTCGGCCGTCGCCCGCTGGATCCTGGAGCGCCAGCACGAGAACGGCGGGCGCACCAGCGTCAACGTGATCGCCCTCGGCGACATCGATGACAGCGGAGCGGCGCGGTTCGCGATGGAGGACCAGCTGGCGGCCGGCGCCGTCGTCGACGCGCTCATCGGGCTGGGCATCGACCACGTCTCGCCCGAGGCCGCGGTGGCCTGCGCGTCCTACGAGGGCCTGCGCCGGGCGTGCGCGCATCTGCTCACCGCGTCCGAGTCCGGCCGCCTGCTCGCCGCCGAGGGGCGGGCGGACGAGGTCCGGGCCGCTGCCCGGGTCGACACCGTCGACGAGGTGGCGGTCCTCCGCTGACCCGCCGCTCCGGCGGGCGCGGCCTCCGAGAGGTGCAGGGCGTCCGCGGAGCGCACAAGCCCCTGCGGATCCGAGCCGCCGCCTCGACCACTCGCCCGCCCCCGGCGTAGCGTTCGGCGGAGGCGGTCCCTCCGCCCCCCCGCCCCGACCGAAAGCTGGCCCGCATGAAAGCCGTCCTCAACGACGTCGTCCTCGCCGACGCCCCCGACTCCGACCTGATCTCGATCGAGGGCAACTGGTACTTCCCGCCGTCGAGCATCGCCGAGGGCGTGCTCGTCGAGAGCCCCACGCCCTACACCTGCCCGTGGAAGGGCGAGTGCCAGTACTTCTCGGTGCAGACCGGCGACGGCCTGCAGAAGGACAAGGCCTGGTCGTACCCGCACCCCTACCCGACGGCGTTCGACCGCGTCGGCAAGGACTTCTCGGGCTACGTCGCCTTCGACCGCTCGGTCCGCGTCTCCGACTGACCCGTCCCGCCGCGGCGCCGCTCCCGGTGCCGCGGCGGTGCGTCAGCCGCGCGGGGCGGCGGCGCGCGCCCGGTACGCCCGGACCTTCGACCGGTTCCCGCAGCGCTGCATCGAGCACCAGCGCCGCGAGCCGGCGCGGGACGTGTCGAGGTAGAGCATCCGGCACTCCGGATCCGCGCAGCGCCTCAGCCGTCCGGCCACGGCCGGGCCCAGCAGCCCCACGGCCTCCCGGGCGATGGACGCGAGCGCCTGCCTGCCCGCCGCGTGGAGCCGTCCTGCCTGCCGCGACCCTCCGCCCAGCACCGGTGGGATGTCGGGCATCGCCGCGACCAGGTTGACCACGTCGACGTCGCGCGGGTCGAGCGCGGTGCCCGCCTCGGCCGCGACGGCCAGCCGGGCGATCGCGCCTCGGAGCATCAGCGCGTCGTCGAGGCGCGCGTCCCGGCTCTCGGGGACGACCGCCTCGAAGCGCTCGGCGAGCCAGGCGGCCAGGGCGGCATCGGAGTCGAGGTGCTCGGCCGCTCCCGGAGGCAGTGCTCCGGTCGTGGCGAAGTCGAGTGCGAGGCTTCCGGAGTCGAACCACCAGCGCCGGCCGTCGGCCTCGGGGAGCCACTGCCCGGTGACCGGCGTGCGGCCGCCGTGAGAGGCCTCGTCCGGGGTCACGGCGCCGGGACCGGTCGGCGCCGCCACTGGATCGCGTTCGCGGCCTCGAACCGGCGCGCGCAGCGGCCGCAGGCCAGGGGCCGGGTGGGCCGGCGATGGCGGTAGAAGAGGTGTCCGCCCGGGCAGGTGCCGACCCACGGCGCGAGCTCGTCCGCGGTCGGGTTGCTGTGGGTGCGCGATCCCGTGTAGCCGAGCCGCGCCGCGATCCGCCGCCACTGCGGTCCGTGCCCGGCGTCGGGCCCCGCGAGCGCGTGAGCGACCTCGTGCAGGAGTGTCTGCCGGACCTCCTCGTCGCTCCAGCGGGCGGCGAGGTGGCGCGAGACCGTGATCCGGCGGCGCGTCCAGTGGCAGGCGCCGCCGCGGGTGCGCGCGTGGTCGAGCGCGAAGGACCAGGAGGGGTCGAGGTGCTCCTCGATCAGCGCGTCGGCCCAGCGGGCCACGTCCTCGAGGTCGGCCACCGGTGGCGCTTCCTAGGACTCGTCGCCGTCGCCGTCGGCGCGGCGGCGGCCGCGGGCGGTGCCGTCGGTGCGGGCTTCGCGGTCGGTCCCGTCCTGGAACTCGGAGGCGGCGGCGTAGCCCAGGCGCGCGACCTCGAGCTCCTCCTCGGGGACCCCGACGCGCTCGCCGAGCGCGGTCGCGGCGTCGAAGTCGCGCATCGCCCGGCCGTACTCGCCCAGCTCGAAGAAGGTGAGGCCGCGGTGCTTGAGCGCGAAGGAGTGCTCGAGGTGCCACTCGTGCGTGCGCGCCTCCTCGACGCAGAGCGCGAGCTCCGAGAGGGCCTCGTCGGTGCGGCCCCGCAGCTGCATGAGGCGGGCGCGGCGGACGCGGGCGGTGAGCAGCTCGGCGCGGTCGCCGGAGAAGCGGGTGCGGCGGACGGCCTCGTTCGCGAGGTCCCACGCCTCGTCGACGCGCCCGAGCAGGCGCAGCAGCTCCGCCTTCTCGGTGAGCGCGGCGAGGCTGCGCAGCGCGCCGATCTCCTCCAGGCGCTCCTGGGCGGCGTCGACGTCGATCTCCTCGTGGAGGGTCGCGGGGTCGTGGCGGATGATGATGCTCAGGGCGATGCTTCCTCGTGGAGTGCGGATCCGGATCGTCGCGCGCGGCGGACGAGAGGACGGTCGGGGTCGCTGACCCCGGCGTCGAGTGTACCGGCGGGTCCCCGGACGGCGCCCCGACGCGCGGCCCGGGTCAGCCCCGTCGCACCTGGAAGATGCTCCGCGCCGGCAGCGGCGACGGGGTGGCGGTCTCGTCCGTGACGACGAGGGCGCCGGCGATGAAGTTCTCGAGCTCCCGCCCCTGCACCAGCTTGGAGGGCGCGGGGTCGGAGGCGAGGCGCCGCGGCAGGCCGTCGAGCGGCAGCGGATCGGCCGAGGCGAGCATCACCACGTTCCCGAAGCGCTTGGCCTTGAGCATCTGGGTGTCGGTCATGATCGCGGTGTGCGCGAAGACGGAGGCGAGCGTCGCGGCCTGGCCGCGGGCGAAGGCGAGCGCGCCGCCGTCGGCCACGTTCACCGCGACCAGGCCGCCGGGGGCGAGCAGCGGCGCGATCGCCCCGTAGAACTCGGCGCTGGTCACGTGCGCGGGAGTGCGCGCGCCCGAGAAGATGTCGACGACGACCACGTCGACCGTGCCGCGCAGCCCGGGCGGCAGCTTGCCGAGCACCTCGCGGGCGTCGCCCGGGCGGATGCGGATCTGCGCCCCGCGGGGGAGCGGGAGCGCCTCGCGCACCAGCTCGACCAGAGCGCCCTCGATCTCGACGACCTGCTGGCGCGAGCCCGGCCGGGTCGCGGCGACGTAGCGGGGGAGGGTCAGCGCTCCGGCGCCCAGGTGGAGCGCCGTGACGCTCTCGCCCTCGGGGGCGACGAGGTCGATCGCGTGGCCGATCCGGCGGACGTACTCGAACGAGAGGTGCGTCGGATCCGCGAGGTCGACGTGCGACTGCGGAGTGCCGTCGACGACCAGGGTCGCCGCCTCGGGCGAGTGGCGGTCGGGCTCGATCCGCGCGGTGTACCCGCTGGCGAGCACGGCGCGGGGGTGCTCGGAGTCGTCTCCGCGTCGGCGGCCGGTGCGTTCCTGCATCCGACCAGTCTGCCGCGGCGGCGGGACGGCGGGGCTCCGCGCCCGGCCCGGTCGGATCGATCCGGGAGGCCGTGGCCTCGTATACCGGACCCCGCGGGGCGGCGCAAGCATCCGCACTTGCGCGGCGTGGCGCGATGCGGCTATATTCGTACTTTGCGCTCCCGAGTACCCATGCCCTCATATCGCGGTCGGCAGGTCACCGGAACCCGGCATCAGATGGTGGATGCCGTTGCCACACTCTAGCCCCGCCCCCAAGACCGAGTCGCCTCGGTCCGCACGGCGTGCGGGCAGGGGTGGCGGCCCGTCCGGCGGGAGCCCACTCCACACATCCCACAGATTGAGACCCGCGAGGGTCTACGGAGGTTCCTTCCTTGGCTGCTGCGTCCACCGCGACCACCACCTCACCCAAGAACGGACGCGGAGCTTCGCGTCTCTCGTTCGCCAAGATCAGCGACACCCTGACCGTTCCGGATCTGCTCGCGCTGCAGACCGAGAGCTTCGACTGGCTCGTCGGCTCGGAGGCGTGGAAGACCCGCGTCGCCGAGGCGAAGGCCGCCGGCCGGGAGGACCTCCCCGCCAACTCCGGCCTCGACGAGATCTTCGAGGAGATCTCCCCGATCGAGGACCTCAGCGAGACGATGCAGCTGAGCTTCACGAACCCGTACCTCGAGCCCGAGAAGTACACGATCGAGGAGTGCAAGGAGCGCGGCAAGACCTACGCCGCTCCGCTGTACGTCGAGGCCGAGTTCATGAACCACCTCACGGGTGAGATCAAGACCCAGACGGTCTTCATGGGCGACTTCCCGCTGATGACCGAGAAGGGCACGTTCATCATCAACGGCACCGAGCGTGTCGTCGTGTCCCAGCTCGTGCGCAGCCCCGGCGTCTACTTCGAGCGCCAGCAGGAGAAGACGTCCGACAAGGACATCTACTCCGCCCGCGTCATCCCGAGCCGCGGCGCCTGGCTCGAGTTCGAGATCGACAAGCGCGACCAGGTCGGCGTGCGCATCGACCGCAAGCGCAAGCAGTCGGTCACCGTGTTCCTCAAGGCCCTCGGCCTGACGAGCGAGGAGATCCTCGAGCAGTTCGCCGGCTACGAGTCGATCGAGCTGACCCTCGAGAAGGACAACATCCTCACCAAGGAGGACGCCCTCCGCGACATCTACCGCAAGCTCCGTCCGGGCGAGCAGGTCGCCGCCGAGGCCGCCCGCGCGCTGCTGGACAACTTCTACTTCAACTCCAAGCGCTACGACCTCGCGAAGGTCGGCCGCTACAAGATCAACCGCAAGCTCGGCATCGACAAGGCGCTGTCCGACTCGGTGCTCACGGTCGAGGACATCATCGCGACCATCAAGTACCTGGTCGCCCTGCACGACGGTCGCACCGCCCTCCCCGGCGTGCGCGACGGCGAGCCGGTCGAGCTGCGTCTCGACGTCGACGACATCGACCACTTCGGCAACCGCCGCATCCGCGCGGTCGGCGAGCTGATCCAGAACCAGGTCCGCACCGGACTGTCCCGCATGGAGCGCGTCGTCCGCGAGCGCATGACCACGCAGGACATCGAGGCGATCACCCCGCAGACCCTGATCAACGTGCGCCCCGTCGTCGCCGCGATCAAGGAGTTCTTCGGCACCAGCCAGCTGTCGCAGTTCATGGACCAGAACAACCCGCTCGCGGGTCTGACCCACAAGCGCCGCCTGTCGGCGCTCGGCCCCGGCGGACTCTCCCGCGAGCGCGCCGGCGTCGAGGTCCGCGACGTCCACCCCTCGCACTACGGCCGCATGTGCCCGATCGAGACCCCGGAAGGCCCGAACATCGGCCTGATCGGATCGCTCGCGTCCTTCGCGCGCATCAACTCGTTCGGCTTCATCGAGACCCCGTACCGCAAGGTCGTCGACGGCACCGTCACCTCGCAGATCGACTACCTCACCGCGTCCGAGGAGGACGAGTACCTGGTCGCCCAGGCGAACGCCCCCCTCACGAAGGACTTCCGCTTCGCGGAGGGCAAGGTCCTGGTCCGCCCCAAGGGCGGAGAGGTCGAGCTCGTCGACGCCGAGCGCGTCCACTACATGGACGTCTCGCCGCGCCAGATGGTCTCGGTCGCGACCTCGCTGATCCCGTTCCTCGAGCACGACGACGCGAACCGCGCGCTCATGGGCGCGAACATGCAGCGTCAGGCCGTCCCGCTGCTGCGCAGCGAGTCGCCCGTCGTCGGAACCGGCATGGAGGGCTTCGCGGCCATCGACGCCGGCGACGTCATCACCGCCGACAAGGCCGGTGTCGTCCAGGAGGTCTCCGCCGACTCCGTCACCGTCCAGCTGGACGAGGGCGGCACGCAGACCTACTTCCTCCGCAAGTTCGACCGCTCCAACCAGGGCACCTCGTACAACAACCGCGTGGTCGTCTCGGCCGGCGAGCGCATCGAGGTCGGCGAGGTCGTCGCCGACGGCCCCGCCACCGAGAACGGCGAGCTCGCGCTGGGCAAGAACCTGCTCGTCGCGTTCATGCCGTGGGAGGGCCACAACTTCGAGGACGCGATCATCCTCAGCCAGAACCTGGTGAAGGACGACGTCCTCTCCTCGATCCACATCGAGGAGTACGAGGTCGACGCCCGCGACACCAAGCTCGGCAAGGAGGAGATCACCCGCGACCTCCCCAACGTCAGCCCGGAGCTCCTGGCCGACCTGGACGAGCGCGGCATCATCCGCATCGGCGCCGAGGTCCGCCCCGGCGACATCCTCGTCGGCAAGGTCACGCCCAAGGGCGAGACCGAGCTCTCGGCCGAGGAGCGCCTGCTCCGCGCGATCTTCAACGAGAAGAGCCGCGAGGTCCGCGACACGTCGCTGAAGGTGCCCCACGGCGAGCAGGGCACGATCATCGGCGTCAAGGTGTTCGACGCGCAGGACGGCGACGACGAGCTCGGCTCGGGCGTCAACCAGCGCGTGGTCGTCTACATCGCCCAGAAGCGCAAGATCACCGAGGGCGACAAGCTCGCCGGCCGCCACGGCAACAAGGGCGTCATCTCGAAGATCCTGCCGGTCGAGGACATGCCGTTCCTCGCCGACGGCACCCCGGTCGACATCGTCCTCAACCCGCTCGGCGTCCCCGGCCGCATGAACTTCGGCCAGGTCCTCGAGATCCACCTCGGGTGGATCGCGAAGCAGGGCTGGAAGGTCGAGGGTCAGCCGGAGTGGGCCGCGCGCCTGCCCGAGCACGCCCGCGAGGCGGCGCCCGGCACCAAGGTCGCGACCCCCGTCTTCGACGGTGCGGCGGAGGAGGAGCTCGCAGGGCTCCTCGACTCCACCACCCCGACGCGCGACGGAGAGCGCCTGATCGGCTCGTCCGGCAAGACGCAGCTGTTCGACGGCCGCTCCGGGGAGCCCTTCCCGGACCCGGTCTCGGTCGGCTACATGTACATCCTGAAGCTGCACCACCTCGTCGACGACAAGATCCACGCGCGCTCGACGGGCCCGTACTCGATGATCACCCAGCAGCCGCTCGGTGGTAAGGCGCAGTTCGGCGGACAGCGCTTCGGCGAGATGGAGGTGTGGGCCCTCGAGGCCTACGGCGCCGCCTACGCCCTCCAGGAGCTCCTCACCATCAAGTCGGACGACATCCTCGGCCGCGTGAAGGTGTACGAGGCCATCGTCAAGGGCGAGAACATCCAGGAGCCCGGCATCCCGGAGTCCTTCAAGGTCCTCATCAAGGAGATGCAGTCCCTGTGCCTGAACGTCGAGGTCCTCTCGGCCGACGGCACCGCGGTCAGCCTGCGCGACACCGATGACGAGGTCTACCGCGCCGCGGAAGAGCTCGGCATCAACATCTCCTCCCGGTTCGAGTCGTCCTCCGTCGACGACATCTGATCCGCGCCAGCATCTGACGACCTCCCGTCTCTGACGAGACACCCTGTTTTCCGACAAGGAGAAAACATTGCTCGACGTAACCACTTTCGATGAGCTGCGCATCGGCCTCGCAACGGCCGATGACATCCGTCGCTGGTCGCACGGTGAAGTGAAGAAGCCCGAGACCATCAACTACCGCACCCTGAAGCCCGAGAAGGACGGCCTGTTCGGCGAGCAGATCTTCGGACCCTCTCGCGACTGGGAGTGCTCCTGCGGCAAGTACAAGCGAGTCCGCTTCAAGGGCATCGTCTGCGAGCGCTGCGGCGTCGAGGTCACCAAGTCCTCGGTCCGCCGCGAGCGGATGGGCCACATCGAGCTCGCCGCCCCCGTCACCCACATCTGGTACTTCAAGGGCGTCCCCTCGCGCCTCGGATACCTGCTGGACATGGCGCCCAAGGACCTCGAGAAGGTCATCTACTTCGCGGCGTACATGATCATCGACGTGGACGACGACGGCCGTCACGCCGACATGCCCGGGCTCGAGAACGAGCTCCGGCTCGAGATCAAGACCCTCTCGGACCAGCGCGACTCCCGCATCGCGGACCGCCTGGCGCGCCTGGAGACCGACCTCGCCGCCCTGGAGGCGGAGGGCGCCAAGAGCGACCAGAAGCGCCGCACCAAGGACGGCGCCGAGAAGGAGATGGGCCAGATCCGCAAGTCCTTCGACGAGGACATCGCGCGGCTCGAGAGCGTGTGGGAGCAGTTCCGCACCCTCAAGGTCGGCGACCTCAAGCCCGAGGACGCGGTCTTCAACGAGCTCGTCGACCGGTACGGCGTCTACTTCGAGGCCTACATGGGCGCCGAGGCGATCAAGAAGCGCCTCGAGCAGTTCGACCTCCAGGCCGAGGCCGAGACGCTGCACCTGCAGATCGCCGAGGGCAAGGGTCAGAAGAAGATCCGCGCCATCAAGCGCCTGCGCGTCGTCAACTCGTTCCTCGCCACCGGCAACTCGCCGGCCGCGATGGTCCTCGACGTCGTCCCGGTCATCCCGCCGGAGCTGCGCCCGATGGT
Source organism: Rathayibacter sp. AY1E8 (assembly GCF_002931415.1). Taxonomy (NCBI): domain Bacteria; kingdom Bacillati; phylum Actinomycetota; class Actinomycetes; order Micrococcales; family Microbacteriaceae; genus Rathayibacter; species Rathayibacter sp. AY1E8. The sequence continues at coordinate 35,690 of NZ_PSVI01000013.1, read as the reverse complement.
GCAGCTCGACGGAGGCCGGTTCGCGACCAGCGACCTGAACGACCTCTACCGTCGCGTGATCAACCGCAACAACCGACTCCGCCGCCTGCTCGACCTCGGTGCCCCCGAGATCATCGTGAACAACGAGAAGCGCATGCTCCAGGAGGCGGTCGACGCCCTCTTCGACAACGGCCGCCGCGGCCGCCCCGTCACCGGAACCGGCAACCGCGCCCTCAAGTCCCTGAGCGACATGCTCAAGGGAAAGCAGGGTCGCTTCCGCCAGAACCTGCTGGGCAAGCGCGTCGACTACTCGGGCCGCTCGGTCATCATCGTCGGCCCGCAGCTCAAGCTGCACCAGTGCGGTCTGCCCAAGCAGATGGCGCTGGAGCTGTTCAAGCCGTTCGTGATCAAGCGCCTGATCGACCTGTCGCACGCGCAGAACATCAAGGCCGCCAAGCGCATGGTGGAGCGCTCGCGCCCGCAGGTGTGGGACGTGCTCGAGGAGATCATCCGCGAGCGCCCCGTCCTGCTGAACCGCGCGCCCACGCTGCACCGTCTCGGCATCCAGGCCTTCGAGCCCCAGCTGGTCGAGGGCAAGGCGATCCAGCTGCACCCGCTCGTCTGCGCCGCGTTCAACGCGGACTTCGACGGCGACCAGATGGCTGTCCACCTGCCGCTGTCCGTCGAGGCCCAGGCCGAGGCGCGCATCCTGATGCTCGCGTCGAACAACATCCTCAAGCCCTCGGACGGCCGTCCGGTCACCCTGCCCACGCAGGACATGATCATCGGCCTCCACCACCTGACGACGATCCGCGAGGGCGCCGCCGGCGAGGGCCGCGCGTTCTCCTCCGTCTCGGAGGCGATCCTCGCGAAGGACCAGGGCTCGCTGCACCTGAACTCGAAGGTCAGGATCCGCATGTCGGACGTGTACTTCGCGCAGGGTCAGGCACCCGAGGGCGTCGAGATCGACGAGAACGGCAAGGTCACCGCGCCGGTCCTCCTCGAGACCACGCTCGGCCGCGCCCTCTTCAACGAGGCGCTGCCGGTCGACTACCCCTACTTCGAGCAGGTCGCCGACAAGACGACCATCTCCGGGATCGTCAACGACCTCGCGGAGCGCTACCCGAAGGTGGAGGTCGCCGCCTCCCTCGACCGGATCAAGGACGCCGGCTTCTACTGGGCCACCCGCTCGGGTGTCACCGTGGCGCTGTCCGACATCCTCACGCCTCCGTCGAAGCCCGAGATCATCGCGGGCTACGAGAAGAAGGCTGCGAAGGTCGAGTCCGAGTACGACAAGGGTCTGACCACTCAGGCCGAGCGCCGCCAGGAGCTCGTGAAGATCTGGACCGAGGCGACCGACGAGGTCGCCAAGGCCATGCGCGCGAACTTCCCGACGGACAACACCATCAACCGCATGGTCACCTCCGGTGCCCGCGGCAACTGGCTGCAGGTGCGCAACATCGCCGGCATGCGAGGCCTGGTGAACAACCCGAAGGGCGAGATCATCGCCCGACCGATCATCTCCTCGTACCGCGAGGGCCTGTCGGTCGCCGAGTACTTCATCGCCACGCACGGTGCCCGCAAGGGCCTGGCCGACACCGCGCTCCGCACCGCGGACTCGGGCTACCTGACGCGTCGACTCGTCGACGTCTCGCAGGACGTCATCATCCGCGAGGAGGACTGCGGCACCTCGAAGGGCCTCGACCTGCCGATCATGCTCCAGGACGCCACCGGCGCCTGGATCAAGGACTCCAACGTCGAGAACTCCGTCTACGCCCGTTCGCTCGCCACCCCGGCGTCGAACGAGGCCGGCGAGCTCGTCGCCGAGGCCGGCGAGGACGTGGGCGACGTGCTCATCGAGAAGCTGGTCGGAGCGGGCGTGCGCCACATCAAGGTGCGCTCCGTCCTGACCTGCGAGTCCGCCGTCGGCGTCTGCGCGGCCTGCTACGGCCGCTCGCTCGCCACCGGCAAGCTCGTCGACATCGGAGAGGCCGTCGGCATCATCGCGGCCCAGTCGATCGGCGAGCCCGGCACGCAGCTCACGATGCGCACCTTCCACACCGGTGGATCGGCCTCGGCCGACGACATCACGCAGGGTCTTCCCCGCGTGCAGGAGCTCTTCGAGGCCCGCACCCCCAAGGGCGCGTCGCCGATCGCGGAGGCCGCCGGCCGGATCACCATCGAGGACACCGACCGTGCCCGCCGCGTCATCCTCCAGCCGGACAACGGCGACGAGGCGGTCATCTACCCGGTGCTCAAGCGCTCGCAGCTCCTCATCGAGGACGGCCAGCACGTCGAGCTCGGGCAGCAGCTGCACGTCGGAACGGTCGACCCCAAGGAGGTCCTGCGCGTGCTGGGCGTCCGCGAGGTCCAGAAGCACCTGGTGGGCGGCGTCCAGGGCGTCTACCGCTCGCAGGGTGTGCCGATCCACGACAAGCACATCGAGGTCATCGTGCGTCAGATGCTCCGCAAGGTCACCGTGGTCGACCACGGCGACACGGAGCTGCTGCCGGGCGAGCTCGTCGACCGCTCGCGCTACAGCGAGGTCAACCGTGCGGCTCTGACCGAGGGCAAGCGGACCGCGTCCGCCCGCCAGGAGGTCATGGGCATCACCAAGGCCTCGCTCGCGACCGAGTCGTGGCTGTCGGCCGCGTCCTTCCAGGAGACCACCCGCGTCCTGACGCAGGCGGCCATGGAGGGCAAGCGCGACCCGCTGATGGGCCTGAAGGAGAACGTGATCATCGGAAAGCTGATCCCGGCGGGAACCGGTCTGCCCAAGTACCGGAACGTGTCGGTCGAGGCGACCGAGGAGGCGAAGGCCGAGCGGTACCCCAACCGCATCTTCGCCGACGACGCCGCGTTCAGCGACGCCGACCTCTCGTTCGTCGACTTCGACTCGTTCTCGAGCGACGGCTACGAGCCGGGCAACTACAGCTGATCCAGGTGAGCTGAACGATCGAAGGCCCCGTCGGGACACCGGCGGGGCCTTCGTCGTCCCCGACCCGCGGTCACCCGCACGGGGGGCCGCCCGTTCGCGACGAGCGGCCTTCCCCGCAGGAGCGGGGTGATTGACTCGATGGGTGCTCGTCGGGTCGAGCCTGTACCCGTTCCCCGTCCTGGTCGCGGCACGTGAGGAAACGCGCGGATGAGACTCGTGATCGTCGTGCTGGCCGCACTGCTCGTGGTGGTCGGCGTCGTCGTGGTGCCCGCGGGGCGGGCGGAGGCGGCAGAGGCGGTCGCACCCTCGTCCTGCGGCGTCGCGGAGCTGGCTCCCGTGCTCGCGGGCGACGACGTCCGGCCGCGCTCCGCCGCCGCGCTGGTCCCCATCGTGATGCTGCACGGCTGGCTGGGCACGGCGACGCACGACGCCGACCGCACAGGGGCCTTCTCCCATCTCGTCGACATGGTGTCGTCGGAGTCGGCGACCGCTCCGCTCGACGCTCCCGAGCCGTCCCTCCTCGGCCGGCTGCAGCAGATCGACGGCGCCGCGGTCTACACCTTCGACTACCGCCGGCTCGCCGCGCGCTGGGTCACCGACCCGGGGATCAGCGACGCGCTCGCCTCCTCGATCGCCTGCCTCGTCTCCGCGACCGGGCACCGCGCCGTCGTCGTCGCGCACTCGATGGGAGGGCTCGCCGCCCGCCAGGCGCTGAGCGGCTCGGTCGACGGGACCGCCGTCGCCTCGATGGTCTCGTCCGTCCTCACCTTCGGCACCCCGAACACGGGATCCGACGTCGCGGAGCGCCTCGGACGAATGGTCGACGACTCCGGCCAGGTCAGCCCCGCGGTGATCGCAGGACTGGACCCGCAGAGCCGGCTGAGCGTCTCGGCGATGCTCGCCTCCTGCGGGGACGCCGTCTCGGAGGACGCCGAGCACGCGGGGGAGTGCACGGGAGTGCCGATGATCGACGCCCTCGCCTCGGCGGCGGGCAAGGGCCTGCGGACGGGATCGACCGAGCTCGGCTCCCTGCCGCCCTGGCCCGCCGGCGTGCACGTGACGGCACTGGTGGGTGACATCCAGGTGACCGCCGCGGTGGCGCTCGGCCTCGCCACCGCGCCGGTCGACCTCGGCGACATCATGGTCGCGACCGGATCGGCGACGGCCGGAGTCGACGACTACGTGGTCTCGACCTGCCGCTACACCTACCTCGCCGCGGCGGACGTGCCGTCCCTCGTCGCCGAGCTCTCGCCGTTCGCGCGGCTCGGCGATGCTCTGCGCTTCGCGAAGCTCGTGGTCGACGTCGACGCGAGCCCGTGCCACCACGCGCGGCTGACCCGGAACGTCGACCTCGTCGAGCACGCCACCGGCGTCGTGTCGGACGTCGTCACGGGCGAGCTGTCCGCTCCGCACGCCTCTCGAGCGCAGACCGCGGGGAGGGCGCTCCCGGCGGCGGAGGAGTCCCGGAGGCGGTCCTCGTGACCGGTCGGCGGACACCGCCGAGGAGACACCATGTCGCGTCAGTTGACGGACGTCTGTCGGGAAGCATACGGTCGGACCGGCCCATGGGGAGGCCGCCTGGGGGACAGGCAGCGCGGCCCGCGCGGCACCCGAGCCGCATGCGCGGGCCGCGCCCGTCCCGATCTCCTCTCACGTTCCGCGCTCCCTCCGGGTACGCTCGGCTGGACAGTAGATGTCGGAGGCTGCTCAGTGCATCCCGGCGCCGGAGGCCTGATGAGCGACGACCCCCTCGATGCGGAGGAGCCGGCGCGTCCTCCCCGCCTGACCCGCGAGCAGGTCCGCACCCGCCTGCTGGACGCCGCTCTCGCGGTCGTCCGCGCCGAGGGCCTGCGCGTCGGAGTCGCCCACCTGCCCCTCGAGGACGTCATCCGCTCGGCGGGTGTTCCGCGTAGCACCGTGTACCGGATCTGGCCCACTCGCCAGTCGTTCTACGACGAGCTGATCGCCGCGATCCCGGAGCGGGTCCTCGCCACCCGCCTCGACCAGCCGTCCCTGCGGGCCGGGAACTCCCACCTCCACCGAAGCCTCGACCCCGAGCCGACCCCGGCGCAGCGCCGCGAGGCCCTGATCGCCTCCGTCCGGGTCGCCGTCGACGCGAACGTCGACAACATCTTCTCGTCGCAGCACTGGCGCAACTTCATCGCTCTCGCCGGCGCGGTGGGCTCGCACGAGGAGCCGGCGCGGACCGCCATCGGATCCGCTCTGCGGTCCCGCCAGCTGCACTTCATCGACAACATGGCGAAGTACTACGAGCACACCCTCGCCGAGGCGGGGCTCCGGCTGCGCCCGGACCGCGGCGCCGCCGCTCTCGCCTCCGCCGTCTCGGCCCTGATCGAGGGTCTGTGCATCGCGCGGATCGCGGCACCGGAGCTGGTGACCGGCCCGCTCGACCCGGCCGATCCCGAGGGGCCGTCACTGGCGGTGGTGTCGGTGCTGCTGCTGATCGACGGGTTCACCGAACCGGACGAGTGATCCGGGTCGCGGGGTCCGCTCAGTCCTCCGCGACCGGCTCCAGCATCCCGTCGACGATCGAGCGGATCGTCCAGGCCGCCAGGGTCCACTCGACCGGCTCGCCGTCGAGGCCGGGGGCGGTCACCGGAGCGTCGAGGTCGTCGTCGAGGAGCCGGCCGCGGTGGGCGAGCCCGTCGATCACGATCGCGGTGAGGTGGGCGAGCTGGAGCGTCGTGAATCCCGGGCGCATCGTCCCGCCGAAGACCTGCAGCGTCTCCTCGTAGAAGTCGCGCATCCGGCGCGTGAGCATGCCCTCGATCCGCTTCGCCGTGGCGCGCACGGCGTCGCGTGCAGGCCCCTCCTCCATCGAGAAGGTGCAGGCGAGCAGCGCGTTGTACGACGACCAGTCGGCGGAGCGGCGGAGCGATTCGGCATTGGCCCGCGCGCCGATGCGGATGGTCTCCCAGGCGACCCGGCGGCGGCCGGCGGCCGTGGAGAGCAGATCGGTGGAGCGCTCGTAGACTTCGCGCATCTCCTGCTGGGCCTCGGGATCGGCGCCCTCCGCGTACCGGTCCCGCACGAAGACCTCGCCGACCAGGTCGGCCACGAACTCCTCGCGCGTGCTCCAGATCCGGTAGACGGAGCTGCGCGGCACGCCGGCCAGGCGGATGTACTCCTCCATGGGCAGGTGCGCGAAGCTCACCGTGAGGCCGTGGTTCGAGACGACGTCGCGCGCCGTGGCGATCATGCGGCTGCGGACCTGCTCCGCGGGGATCCTCCGGGCCCGCCGGGAGCCCTCTGCGCTGTCGTCCATGGAGAGGGACACTAGCCGGAGACGGTGCCGCGGGTGGTCCTCCACGCGCTCCGTGAGCCGACCCGGAGTGCTCTGGGGCGTCCTCCCACTGAGACGGAATGTCCCATCACGTGCACGACGACGTCGCGGACCGCTACGGTGCAGCCGGGGCGGACCCGAACCTGCCCCTGCTAGGGGACCCCCGTGACCGGATTCGATCGGTTCACGCTGGCCGTCGTCGACGGACCAGCGATCGAGCGTGCCGCGCTGCAGGCGCTGCTCGCGCAGCTGCTGCCGCAGTTCTCGCACGACGAGGAGGGCGTCGACCGCATCGCGGTCCTCGACCTGGACGGCGTGCCCGGCGAGGAGGTGGCCGACGCCCTCGAGCGTGCGGCGGCTTGGACCGTCGGCCTCGTCGTGCTCTCCTCCTCCGACTCCCTGGAGCCGGTGCGGGCCGTGCTGCGACGGGAGAGAGCGGCGTACGTCTGGAAGGGCGACGACCCCAGCGAGCTCGCGGCGGCGGTCGTCTCGGTCGCCTCCGGCCGCACCTGGATCTCGGACACCGCCCGCCACCGGCTCGTGCACGGGCGCGAGGAGCGCCGCCCGGTGCTGAGCCCGCAGGAGAGCCGGGTGATGCGCGCCTACGGAGCGGGTGCCGCGGTCCGCACCGTCGCGGTCGACCTCAGCGTCGCCGAGCACACCGTCCGCACCTACATCAAGCGGATCCGCGCCAAGTACCTCGAGACCGGCGTCACTCTCGACTCACGGGTCGACTTCTACCGCCACCTCGGCGACCACGACGTCGCCATCCGCCGCGGCGGAGACCGGGTGCGGGCCGGCGCGCAGCAGGCGGCCGGCGACGTCGTCGGCGAGCGCCGAGCCTGAGGCGAGCAGGATCGCGTTCCCGCCGGTGCGCCCCTCGACGAAGGCCGTCGATCCGACCGCTGCGGTGACCGGGAGCAGCTCCCGGACGACCCCGCGCAGGCGGTCCAGCCTCCGGTGGTCGGCGTCGTCGGCGACGTTGACCGCGAGGAGCCCGTCGGCGCCGACGCGGGCGGCGAGCGGAGCGAGGACGGACGCGCGGTAGAACGCCTCCGGGATCTCGTCCCCGTCGTAGACGTCGAGCACGACGAGGTCGGCGCTCCAGGGCGGCAGGGGCCCTGCGGCGTCGGCCGTGAGGAACCGGACGCGCGCGCCGCGGGGGAGCGGCGCGTGCTCGAGCACGAACTCCACGAGTCCCGCCGCGCTCTCCACCGCGAGCTGCTCGGAGCCCGGCCGGGTCGCGGCGACGTACCGGGCCAGGGCCAGGGCTCCGGCTCCGAGGTGCAGCACGCGCAGCGGCTCGCCGGGCGGGGCGGCGGCGTCGACCACCGCGCCGAGGCGCGCGAGGTACTCGAGGTGCAGAGCCCGGGGATCGCCCGGATCGATCAGCGACTGCTCCGCGCCGTCGACCGTGAGCAGCAGCGCCTCCGGCCGCACGGGATCCGGCCCCAGCACGGCTGTGCGGCCTCCCGGCAGCAGGAGGGACGGAGGCATCCCGTCACGCTAGCGCTCCTCGCGCGATCCGCCCCGCCGCCGCTACGGTGACAGGCATGGCCGCCCTGATCCTGCTCGACGTCGACGGCGTCCTGAACCCCTCCGTCCGCAGCGATCGCGCCTCGGGCTCGCACCGCCTGGAGCTCGAGCCGGAGCGGGCGGCGCTCGTCGCCCGCCTGGCCGCGGTCGGCACGATCGTGTGGGCCACGACCTGGCCGCCGCGCTTGACGCGGGTCCTCGCCCAGGACCTCGGGCTGCCGGCGGGCACGGAGGCGATCGTCTTCGACGGCGGCCTCCCGCGCGACCCGCGGTTCCCGGGCCGGACGGGCAAGCTCCAGCCCGTCGCGGTGTGGCTGGAGGCGGCCGCCGAGCGCGGCGCGATCGACGCCGTGGTGTGGATCGACGACAACCTCCACGAGGACGCCTACGACTGGGCCCGCGAGCAGAGCACCCCCTTCCACCTGGTGCGTCCGGAGTCGGCGACGGGCCTCACGAGCGACGAGGTCGCCGGTGCCGAGCACTTCCTGGCCGGACTCCCGGCGTCACACGGCGACATCCGGGAATAGGGCCGCCCCCTCCACTGGTTATCGTCACTCCGGGCGGTTCCGCCGAGCAGCGGTCCGCCCCGGGACGACCCGTCCCCTCGTCGATCCCCGCGCCGCATCCGGCGCAGCGGGACCGCCACGACTCCGTGATGCACCGAAGGACAACACCGTGACCCTCTCCGCCCGCACCTCCCTGCGCGTCCTGCTCGGCACGACCGCCGCCGCCGCCGCCCTGGTCCTCGCCGGCTGCGCGCCCGCCTCGACCGACGACGTGGTCTCCGGCTCGAGCGGCGAGGGCACTGCCTCCGCGAGCTCCGGCCTGACCCTGGCCGAGGTCGAGGACTCGGGGAAGCTCACCATCGGCACCGAGGGCACCTACCCGCCCTTCTCCTTCCACGCCGACGGCGGGACCGGAGCCCTCACCGGCTACGACGTCGACGTGATCACCGCCGTGGCCGAGAAGCTGGGCGTCGAGCCCGACTTCCAGGAGACGCAGTGGGACGCGATGTTCGCGGGCCTGGACGGAGCGCGCTTCGACGTGATCGCGAACCAGGTCTCGATCAACGACGAGCGCGAGGCGAAGTACGACTTCTCGGAGCCGTACTCGGTCAGCCCCGGCGTCGTGATCGTCCCCTCGAGCGACACCTCGATCACCGACCTCGCCGGCCTCTCCGGCAAGACCACTGCGCAGTCGCTCTCGAGCAACTGGTACACCGTCGCGCAGGAGAACGGCGCCGAGGTCGAGGGCGTCGAGGGCTGGGCGCAGGCCATCGCCCTCGTCGAGCAGGGCCGCGTCGACGCGACCGTGAACGACCGCCTCACCTGGCTCGACTGGTCCACGACCTACCCCGACCAGGCCGCGGGCCTCAAGGTCGCCGTCACCACCGACGACACCTCCGAGAGCGCCTTCACCTTCCCGAAGGGCTCGGACGACCTCGTCGAGGCCGTCGACTCCGCCCTCGACGAGCTGCGCGAGGACGGCACCCTCGCCTCCATCTCCGAGCGCTACTTCGGAGCCGACGTCTCCCAGTAGCCCCACCCCGAGGCGGCTCCTCCCCTTCCGGGAGGGGCCGTCTCGTGCGTGAGCGGCTCCGGCGCGGGGGAGCGGCGGAGCGGCTCAGGCAGCGGGTCCGCCCGCAAGGGCGCCCGCCCCGGCGCGAAGCGTGCCAGCATTCCCCAGGAGGCGGAGACGATCCGCCCCCGACGCCACCACCCGATCGAGCCGACCGCGGATCCTCCCGCGAAGGCGGGAGAACACAATGGACCTCGTCCTCCGGTCGTTCTGGCCGATCCTCTCCGGGGGCATCGTCGGGACGATCCCGCTCGCGCTGGCGAGCTTCGCCATCGGGCTCGTGCTCGCGCTGGCGGTCGCCCTGATGAGGCTCTCCCGGGTGCGGATCCTCTCCTGGATCGCGCGTGCCTACATCTCCGTCATCCGGGGCACGCCGCTCCTGGTGCAGCTGTTCGTGATCTTCTACGGGCTGCCGAGCCTCGGACTGAAGATCGACCCCTGGCCCAGCGCCACCATCGCGTTCGCCCTCAACGTGGGCGGCTACGCGGCGGAGGTGATCCGCGCGGCGATCCTCAGCGTCCCGAAGGGGCAGTGGGAGGCGGCGCACACGATCGGCATGAGCCGCTCGCTCTCGCTGCGGCGCATCATCCTCCCGCAGGCCGCGCGCGTCTCCGTCCCCCCGCTGTCGAACACCTTCATCTCGCTGGTGAAGGACACCTCGCTGGCCTCCCTCATCCTGGTGACCGAGCTCTTCCGGCAGGCGCAGAAGATCGCCACCGCGTCGAGCGAGTTCATGCTCCTCTACCTCGAGGCCGCTCTGATCTACTGGCTCATCTGCCTGGTGCTCTCCAGCGGCCAGGGCCTGCTCGAGAAGCGATTGGACCGCTATGTCGCCCGCTGACACTCCGACCGACGCCCGGCCCGTGCTCACGGCCCGCGGCCTCCGCAAGTCGTTCGGCGGGGTGGAGGTGCTGCGCGGCATCGACCTGGAGGTCCACCGCGGCGAGGTCGTCGCCCTGATCGGGCCGTCCGGCTCGGGCAAGACCACCGTCCTGCGCTCGCTGAACAGCCTCGAGGTGCCGGACGGCGGGGTGGTCGAGCTCGCCGACGGCAGTGTCCTCGACTTCGACCGCGGCGTCGGACGGAAGGCGCTGACCGGGCTGCGCGACCACTCCGCGATGGTCTTCCAGCACTTCAACCTCTTCCCGCACCTGACCGTCCTCCAGAACGTGACGGAGGGGCCGCTGCGAGTGCAGCGCCGTCCCGCGTCCGAGGTGGTCCCGGAGGCGGAGCGCCTGCTCGAGCGCGTCGGCCTCGGCGGCCGGGGGAGCGCCTACCCCTTCGAGCTCTCCGGCGGTCAGCAGCAGCGCGTGGGCATCGTCCGGGCGCTCGCGCTGCGGCCCGATCTGCTCCTCTTCGACGAGCCCACCTCGGCGCTGGACCCGGAGCTGGTCGGCGACGTGCTCTCGCTGATGCGGGAGCTGGCGGGGGAGGGCTGGACCATGCTCGTCGTGACGCACGAGCTCGAGTTCGCCCGGCAGGTGGCCTCGGAGGTCGTCTTCATGGCCGACGGCGTGGTCGTCGAGCGGGGCGCCCCTGCGGAGATCCTCCGGGAGCCGCGCGAGCCGCGCACACGGCAGTTCCTGCACCGCCTCCTCCACCCGCTCGAGTAGACGGTCGGCGCTGTCCCCCGTCGACGGGGAGCCGCGCGGCGCACCGGGCGCGGCGGAAGGCGTGCCTATGCTGTCCGGGTGACCTGGAGCAGCGACGCCGAGACCACGCGGATCCCCTCCGCGACCGAGACGTCCGGCGGAACCGGACCCCAGCCGACCCGGGAGTACGTCTGGCCCGAACCCGTGACGGGTCGGCAGCCGACCGTCGAGCCCGCCGCCCCGGCCGCCGCGGCGTCCGCCCCCAGCGCCCTCGGGCCGGTCGAGGCCGAGCCCGAGCCGGTCCGGCGCTCCGGCAACCGCCTCGCGGGCCTCGCGCTCGCCCTCCTGACGACCGCGGTCTTCGCCGTCCTGTACCTCGTCGCCCTGACGGCGATCCGCCTCCTCGTCGACCGCGTCGGCGGCGACCCGGTCGCCCTCGCGCTCGACGCTGCGCCGACCGCGCTCTTCCTCGCCCCGGTGGCCGCGTTCCTCGTCGGCCTGGCGCTGATCGTGCTGGTCGTGAACCGCGCGGGCTGGTGGGCCTACGTCCTCGGCGGCTTCCTCGTCGCCCTCCTCACGGCCGCGGCCGCGCTGGTCGGCGGCTGGAGCGCCGTCGGACCGCTCGCCCTGCCGATCGACCGCTCCCTCGCGCTCGACTACGTCCGCGATCCCGCCGTCCTCGCGGCGGTCCTCGCCGCCGGCGTCCTCGGCCGGGAGGCGAGCGTCTGGGGCGGCGCCGCGATCGCGGGCCGCGCCCGGGGCGTCAAGCGCCGCAACGCCGAGCGCGAAGCGGCCGCGCAGTCGTGACTCCGGAGGGGCAGGGGCAGGGCCGCGGAGCCGGCCTGGGCTACGGCCTCGCGCTGGCCGGCTTCGCCGCGTTCCTCTACCTCGCCCTGGTCGTCTGCGCGTTCGGGGTCCTCAGCCTCCTGCTGGACCAGGACGTCGTGCCCGAGCGCGACGCCGGTCCGCTGCTGGGGCCGGTGTCGGTGGCGGTCTGCGTCGTCGCCGTGCTGGTCGCGATGGTGACCCTCGCCGCCCGTCCCGCCGTCCACCGCGTCCTCGGCCCGTCGCTGCTGACCGGGGTCGTCGTCTACCTGCTCTTCCTCCTCACCGGCGGAGCGCTCTACGGGCTCGGCCGCCAGGAGCCGGGGGAGATCCTCGGCTGGATCCTCGACCACGCCCCCACTGTCTTCGCGATCGCGACCGGCGTGCTCGCGGCCGCCGTCCAGCTCGTGTTCCTCCTGCTCCTGGCCCGTCGCGACGCCGGCGGCCGCAGCCCCCACTGGGGCTGGGAGGGCGACGAGCGGGAGTGACGGCGGAGTCCTGGCGCGGCTCGTCGCGGCGCTGCGGCATCTCCCAGGGCGAACGCCGCTCGGTTGACCGGCCCCGTCACTCCCCGTAATATTCTTCGGGTGTGCGCTTTGCCGTGCGCTCGTGTCGTGCCTCCGGGTCGATGCGGTCGCCGCACTTCGCTCCACCGGGTCCGCGAGGATCCGCGGGTTCGTCCGATCGGGCGGCCCCCACGGCATACCCCTCACCCTCCCGGTCCCGCTCGCGGGGCCGCGGGGTGCGTCGGGTCCAGATGAACTCGGCCGTTCCCGGAGACGGGAGGGCCGAATGTCGACCATCGATCCGCTGTCACCGTGCAGCATTCAAGGAGCAAAACCAGTGCCAACGATTCAGCAGTTGGTCCGCAAGGGACGCACGCCGAAGGTCACCAAGACCAAGGCGCCCGCCCTGAAGGCCAACCCCCAGCAGCGCGGCGTCTGCACGCGCGTCTACACGACCACGCCCAAGAAGCCGAACTCGGCCCTCCGCAAGGTGGCCCGCGTGAAGCTCTCCAACGGCACCGAGGTCACCGCCTACATCCCCGGCGAGGGCCACAACCTGCAGGAGCACTCGATGGTGCTCGTGCGCGGCGGTCGCGTCAAGGACCTCCCCGGTGTCCGCTACAAGATCGTTCGCGGCGCCCTGGACACCCAGGCCGTCAAGAACCGCAAGCAGGCTCGCAGCCGGTACGGCGCGAAGATGGAGAAGAAGTAATGCCTCGTAAGGGCCCCGCTCCCAAGCGCCCCGTCGTCGCAGACCCCGTCTACGGCGCCCCCATCGTCAGCCAGCTCGTCAACAAGATCCTCCTGGACGGCAAGAAGGGCCTCGCCGAGCGGATCGTCTACGGTGCCCTCGAGGGCGTCGCCGGCAAGAACGGCCAGGACGCGGTCGTCACCCTCAAGAAGGCGCTCGACAACGTCCGCCCGACCCTCGAGGTCCGCAGCCGCCGCGTCGGCGGCTCGACCTACCAGGTCCCGGTCGAGGTCAAGCCCCACCGCGCCAACACCCTCGCGCTCCGCTGGCTCACCAGCTACGCGAAGGCCCGTCGCGAGAAGACGATGACCGAGCGTCTCATGAACGAGATCCTCGACGCGTCGAACGGTCTGGGCGCCGCTGTCAAGCGTCGCGAGGACACCCACAAGATGGCCGAGTCGAACAAGGCCTTCGCGCACTACCGCTGGTAGCGCACCCCGCGGCCGCCTCCGGGCGACCGCGACCACCGGGCCCGCGGCGTCACCGCTGCGGGCCCGGTCCCGGCGGCGGATCGCCCGATCCCCGCGACCGGGCGACCGCCACCACCAGAATCCCAGCCATTCGGCCATGAACCCGGTGCGCTGGCTCCATCACCTATCGGAGGAACTCCGTGGCACAAGATGTGCTCACCGACCTGAACAAGGTCCGCAACATCGGCATCATGGCCCACATCGATGCCGGCAAGACCACCACCACCGAGCGCATCCTGTTCTACACGGGTATCACGCACAAGATCGGCGAGGTCCACGACGGCGCCGCGACGATGGACTGGATGGCGCAGGAGCAGGAGCGCGGCATCACGATCACGTCCGCCGCGACGACCTGCTTCTGGAACAAGAACCAGATCAACATCATCGACACCCCCGGTCACGTCGACTTCACGGTCGAGGTCGAGCGCTCGCTCCGCGTCCTCGACGGCGCCGTCGCCGTCTTCGACGGCAAGGAGGGCGTCGAGCCCCAGTCCGAGACCGTCTGGCGTCAGGCCGACAAGTACGACGTCCCGCGCATCTGCTTCGTCAACAAGATGGACAAGCTCGGCGCCGACTTCTACTACACGGTCGACACGATCATCAAGCGCCTCGGCGCGAAGCCGCTGGTCATCCAGCTGCCCATCGGCGCGGAGTCCTCCTTCGAGGGCGTCGTCGACCTGGTCGAGATGCGCGCGCTCACGTGGCGCGGCGACTCGAAGGGCGACGTCGCGCTCGGCGCGAAGTACGAGATCGAGGAGATCCCGGCCGACCTCGCCGACAAGGCGGCGGAGTACCGCGAGAAGCTCCTCGAGACCGTCGCGGAGACCTCCGACGAGCTGCTCGAGAAGTACTTCGGCGGCGAGGAGCTCACCGTCGCGGAGATCAAGGGCGCCATCCGCAAGATGACCGTCAACTCCGAGATCTACCCGGTGCTCTGCGGCTCGGCGTTCAAGAACCGCGGCGTCCAGCCGATGCTCGACGCTGTCGTGGATTACCTGCCCTCCCCGCTCGACGTCCCCGCCATCGAGGCGCACGACGTCCGCGACGAGGAGAAGGTCATCATGCGCCACGCGGACTCGACCGAGCCCTTCTCGGCGCTCGCGTTCAAGGTCGCCGTGCACCCGTTCTTCGGCCGCCTGACCTACGTCCGCGTCTACTCGGGCAAGCTCGACTCCGGCGCCCAGGTCATCAACTCGACCAAGGGCAAGAAGGAGCGCATCGGCAAGATCTTCCAGATGCACTCCAACAAGGAGAACCCGGTCGACTCGGTCACCGCCGGCCACATCTACGCCGTCATCGGCCTCAAGGACACCACCACCGGTGACACCCTGAGCGACCCGGCCGCGCAGGTCGTGCTCGAGTCGATGACCTTCCCGGAGCCCGTCATCGAGGTCGCCATCGAGCCCAAGACGAAGGCGGACCAGGAGAAGCTCGGCACCGCGATCCAGAAGCTCGCGGAGGAGGACCCCACCTTCCGCACCGAGCAGAACCAGGAGACCGGTCAGACGGTCATCAAGGGAATGGGCGAGCTGCACCTCGACATCCTGGTCGACCGCATGAAGCGCGAGTTCAACGTCGAGGCCAACGTGGGCAAGCCCCAGGTCGCGTACCGCGAGACGATCCGCCGCACGGTCGAGAAGTACGACTACACCCACAAGAAGCAGACGGGTGGCTCCGGCCAGTTCGCGAAGGTCCAGATCACCATCGAGCCGATGGAGGTCGAGGCCGACAAGACCTACGAGTTCGTCAACGGCGTCACCGGTGGCCGCGTCCCGCGCGAGTACATCCCCTCCGTCGACGCGGGCATCCGCGACGCCATGCAGGTCGGCGTGCTCGCCGGCTACCCCATGGTCGGCGTGAAGGCGACCCTGGTCGACGGAGCGGCGCACGACGTCGACTCCTCCGAGATGGCGTTCAAGATCGCCGGCTCGATCGCGTTCAAGGAGGCCTCGCGCAAGGCGCAGCCGGTCCTCCTCGAGCCGCTCATGGCCGTCGAGGTCCGTACTCCCGAGGAGTACATGGGCGACGTCATCGGCGACATCAATTCGCGTCGCGGGATGATCCAGTCGATGGAGGACGCCACCGGCATCAAGGTCATCCGGGCCAACGTCCCGCTGTCCGAGATGTTCGGCTACATCGGAGACCTGCGCTCGAAGACCTCGGGCCGCGCCGTCTACTCGATGACGTTCGAGACCTACGCCGAGGTCCCCAAGGCCGTGGCCGAGGAGATCGTCCAGAAGAACAAGGGCGAGTAGCTCCGCCCCTGGGCCGTCGCCGTTCCCCGGAACGGCGACGGCCTGGTAGTGTCGTGCGGGTTTGCTGCCGAGTGCAGCGCGCCCCCTGTCGCAGCGGGACGGCCGCACGACCACTGCCGGTAACATACGTACACAAAACCCCCGCAAGTCCTCCTGTCCTCGTGCCGCCCCGTGCGGCCGCCCGGATGCGGATGCTTGCACCTAAGTCCTGAGGAGGACCCACAGTGGCTAAGGCCAAGTTCGAGCGGACCAAGCCGCACGTCAACATCGGAACCATCGGTCACGTCGACCACGGAAAGACCACGCTCACCGCGGCGATCTCGAAGGTTCTGGCGGACAAGTTCCCGTCCGCGACCAACGTCCAGCGTGACTTCGCGTCGATCGACTCCGCTCCCGAGGAGCGCCAGCGCGGCATCACGATCAACATCTCGCACGTCGAGTACGAGACGCCGAAGCGCCACTACGCGCACGTCGACGCCCCGGGTCACGCCGACTACATCAAGAACATGATCACCGGCGCGGCCCAGATGGACGGCGCGATCCTCGTGGTCGCCGCCACCGACGGCCCGATGGCTCAGACCCGTGAGCACGTCCTCCTCGCCAAGCAGGTCGGCGTCCCCTACCTCCTCGTCGCGCTGAACAAGGCCGACATGGTGGACGACGAGGAGATCCTGGAGCTCGTCGAGCTCGAGGTCCGCGAGCTCCTCTCGTCGCAGGGCTTCCCCGGCGACGACGCCCCCGTCGTGCGCGTCTCCGGCCTCAAGGCCCTCGAAGGCGACGACACCTGGACCCAGTCGATCCTCGACCTGATGGACGCGGTCGACGAGTCCATCCCGGACCCGGTGCGCGACAAGGACAAGCCGTTCCTCATGCCGATCGAGGACGTCTTCACGATCACCGGTCGTGGAACCGTCGTCACCGGCCGTGCGGAGCGTGGAACCCTCGCTCTGAACTCCGAGGTCGAGATCGTCGGCATTCGCCCGACGCAGAAGACCACGGTCACCGGAATCGAGATGTTCCACAAGCAGCTCGACGAGGCCTGGGCCGGCGAGAACTGCGGTCTGCTCCTCCGCGGCACCAAGCGCGAGGACGTCGAGCGCGGCCAGGTCGTCGTCAAGCCGGGTTCGGTCACGCCGCACACGGACTTCGAGGGCACCGCGTACATCCTGTCGAAGGATGAGGGTGGGCGTCACAACCCGTTCTACGCGAACTACCGTCCGCAGTTCTACTTCCGCACCACCGACGTCACCGGCGTCATCACGCTGCCCGAGGGCACCGAGATGGTCATGCCCGGCGACACCACCGACATGACGGTCGCGCTGATCCAGCCGATCGCCATGGAGGAGGGCCTCGGCTTCGCCATCCGTGAGGGTGGACGCACCGTGGGTGCCGGTACGGTCACCAAGATCATCAAGTAGGTCCGTCCTACTGATCTCTCGAGAGGGGTCGTCCGCTTCGGCGGGCGGCCCCTCTCGTCGTTCCCGGGGACGCCCGGCTAGCGTGGCGGCATGCCCTTCGTGAAGAGCGACCCCCGTGCCCTCCCGCAGTTCTTCGAGTGGGAGGCGGCCGGCCTGGACTGGCTGCGCGAGGCGGACGGCGGTGCGCGCTGTGTCGGGGTGGAGAGGGTGTCGCCCGGGCGCATCGAGCTGGAGGAGATCCGCTCCGCGCGACCCTCCGCCGAGTCGGCTCGGGCCTTCGGCGCCGCGCTCGCCCGGACGCACGACGCCGGAGCCGCGGCGTTCGGAGCGCCGCCCCCGGGATGGACCGGCCCCGCGTACATCGGCCGCCGCGGGATGCCGTGCCGCCCGGACGACTCGTGGGGGCGCTTCTACGCGGAGCAGCGGGTGCGGCCGTTCCTCGGCCCCGCCGTGGAGGCGGGCAACCTCACGGCAGCCGAGTCGCGGCTCGTCGAGCAGGCTCTGGGCCGGGTGGCGGCCGGAGCCTTCGACGACGGTGCGGGGCCCGCCCGGATCCACGGGGACCTCTGGACCGGCAACGTGCTCTGGACGGCGGACGGCGCCGTCCTGATCGACCCCGCCGCTCACGGGGGACACCGCGAGACCGATCTGGCGATGCTGGCCCTCTTCGGTGCTCCGCACCTCGACGCCGTCCTCGAGGGCTACCGCGAGCAGCATCCGCTGGGGGTCGGCTACGAGGAGCGGGTGCCACTCCACCAGCTGCACCCGCTCGCCGTCCACGCCGCCGGTCACGGTCCCTCCTACGGCCGCGCCCTGGCAGACGCGGCGGAGCAGGTGATCGCACTGGCCGGCTGACCGGCGCGCCCGCACCGTTCCCCCAGCCGGGAGCGCCACACTGAGGCACGCGCCGCCCTGTGCGCGTTTACAAGGAGGCATCATCGTGGATCTCGGGAAGCTCGGACGCCAGGCCGGCGAACTGCTCAACAGCCGGAAGGCCCAGGACGCGCTGCGGAGCGAGAAGGCCGAGCAGGTCTCCGACCAGACCCTCGAGAAGGCGGGCGAGATCGCCAGCCGCCTCACCAACGGCAAGTACGACGACCGCATCGAGGACCTGAAGCGCCAGGCCGACAAGCGGATCGGCAACGAGTAGCGGCTGCCGACCGACTGCTCGTCCCCGCCGTCAAGCGGGTGCGGGCCTCGGATCCGCCGTCCTATCGTCGGATCGATGGCTGACACTCGCGCGCAACGACTCCGCAGGACCGATTCGAGCGGGCGCGGCTACACCCGGGTGCGCGCGGGCTCCGGCTTCAGCTACCGCGACCCGAAGGGCGCGACCGTCGCCGACAAGGAGCTGCGCGCGCGCTTCGACCATCTCGGCATCCCGCCGGCCTGGACGGACGTCTGGATCGCCCCGTACCCCAACGGGCACATCCAGGCCACCGGCGTCGACTCCGCCGGCCGCCGCCAGTACATCTACCATCCGACCTGGCGCGAGCAGAAGGACCGGATCAAGTTCGACCGGGCGCTGCGGCTCGCGGAGGCCCTGCCCGGGGCGCGCCGGGCCGTGACCATCGCCCTCCGCTCGGACGGACCCAGCCGCGAGCGCGCGCTGGCCACCGCCTTCCGGATGCTCGACACCGGGTCGCTCCGCGTCGGCAGCGAGAGGTACGCGAAGGAGCACGGCAGCATCGGCCTCTCGACGCTCCTGTGCGCGCACGCCACGACCCACGGGGACCGGGTCGCCCTCGCCTTCCCCGGGAAGAGCCACCAGGCGTGGACGAGCGAGATCCTCG
The DNA here is from genome assembly GCF_002931415.1 of Rathayibacter sp. AY1E8. NCBI lineage: Bacteria > Bacillati > Actinomycetota > Actinomycetes > Micrococcales > Microbacteriaceae > Rathayibacter > Rathayibacter sp. AY1E8. Next base: position 16,745 of record NZ_PSVI01000013.1, on the reverse strand, counting down.
ACCACGACCTCTCGCGCGTCGTCCGTGCACTCAAGCGTCGCGGGCCGAACGCCCGCCTGCTCGCCTGGAAGGACGGGCGGGAGTGGCGGCCGATCTCGGCACCCGAGATCAACGACTACGTGCGCGAGCGCGCCGGCGACGACTTCACGGCGAAGGACTTCCGCACTCTGCACGGCACGGTCGCGGCCGCGCTGAGCCTGGCGAAGTCGGGTCCGCAGGCCACGCAGCGCGCTCGGAACTCCGCGATCGCCCGGGCGATGCGCGATGCCTCCGACGTGCTCGGGAACACGCCGACGGTCGCCCGCGCCAGCTACGTCGACCCGCGGCTTCTGGACCACTTCCGCGCCGGCGAGACCATCGACGCGTCGCGCCCCGCGTCGGCCGAGACCGCCGTCCGGGCGCTGCTCTTCGAGTAGCGGGGGAGGCCCTCCGGCCCGCGCTGCTGCTCGGAGCGACCGGCTCCCAGGGGCCGTCACGACGTGCTCGCGAAGGAGCCCTCCGGCGCGACACGCCCGGGTTGCAGGGGTGGGGCATCTGTGGGAGACTCTTCTAGTTCAAAATTTCCTCTCGGGCGGCGTGCTGCTCGGAGGGGGACACTGCCAGGCAGTGCCGAGACGGCATCGCGGAGGCTCGACCCGAGAGGGCGGCCGCGCGGGTGCGACGTCGAGGCGGCGGGTAGCAGAACGACAACAACCGACATCTCAACGGGTTCTCCGTGCGTCGTGCGTTCTGCACGCCGATCGGAGCGCTCCGAGGGTGCGGTGCTTTTGACAGAAGAACACTGGTTGCACTTTTCCGGGTCACCGGAGTTCCTTCGCGAGCGCGTCCAATGCGAGACGAGTCCGGCTCCGGCCGGGGGAGTCGCGTACGACGCAATAACAAGAGAGTGAGAGATCACACATGGCGGGACAGAAGATCCGCATCCGACTGAAGTCGTACGACCACGAGGTCATCGACACGTCGGCGCGCAAGATCGTCGACACGGTCACCCGTGCCGGTGCAACGGTGGTCGGCCCCGTGCCGCTGCCGACCGAGAAGAACGTGGTCTGCGTGATCCGTTCTCCCCACAAGTACAAGGACAGCCGCGAGCACTTCGAGATGCGCACCCACAAGCGCCTCATCGACATCATCGACCCGACGCCCAAGGCCGTCGACTCGCTCATGCGCCTCGACCTGCCGGCCGACGTCAACATCGAGATCAAGCTCTAAGGAGGAGTGCCACCATGTCTGTCACTGTTTCCCCCACGCTGAAGACCAGCAAGGGCCTCCTCGGCACCAAGCTCGGAATGACCCAGGTCTGGGACGAGAACAACAAGCTCGTGCCGGTCACCGTCATCGAGATCAGCCCCAACGTCGTGACCCAGGTCCGCACGGAGGAGAAGGACGGCTACACCGCCGTCCAGCTCGCCGCCGGTGCGATCGACCCGCGCAAGGTGAACAAGCCCGCCGCCGGTCACTTCGACGCCGCGGGCGTCACCCCCCGCCGCCACCTCACCGAGGTCCGCACCTCCGACGCCGCCGACTACTCGGCCGGCCAGGAGCTGACCGTGGACGCCGTCTTCGAGGCCGGCACCAAGGTCGACGTCGTCGGCACCAGCAAGGGCAAGGGCTTCGCCGGTGTCATGAAGCGTCACAACTTCAAGGGCGTCTCGGCTTCGCACGGTTCGCACCGCAACCACCGCAAGCCCGGCTCCATCGGCGCCTCCTCGACCCCCAGCCGTGTCTTCAAGGGCATGCGCATGGCCGGTCGCATGGGTGGCGAGCGGGTCACCGTGCTCAACCTCAAGGTGCACTCCGTCGACGCCGAGAAGGGCCTGCTGCTCGTCAAGGGCGCCGTCCCCGGTGCCCGCGGTCGCCTCGTGTTCGTTCGCAACGCCGTGAAGGGAGCGTAGTTCCATGGCTACCTCTGTCGACATCATCGACGTCAAGGGCCAGAAGGCGGGCTCGGTCGAGCTCCCCGCCGCGCTCTTCGACGTCCAGACCAACATCCCCCTCATCCACCAGGTCGTCGTGGCCCAGCTCGCCGCGGCGCGCCAGGGAACCCACAAGACGAAGAACCGCGGTGAGGTCTCCGGAGCCGGTCGCAAGCCGTTCAAGCAGAAGGGAACCGGTCGCGCTCGTCAGGGCTCGATCCGCGCCCCGCACATGACCGGTGGTGGCGTGGTCCACGGACCGACCCCCCGCAGCTACGCGCAGCGCACCCCCAAGAAGATGATCGCCGCGGCTCTGCTCGGCGCTCTCTCGGACCGCGCCCGCGGTGCCCGCATCCACGTGGTCGAGTCCCTCGCCCTCGGCGACACCCCCCGGACCAAGGACGTCCTCGTCCTGCTCGACGCCCTCTCGGTGTCGCGCAACGTCCTCGTGGTGCTCGAGCGCGACGACTACATCGCCGAGCTCTCGCTCCGCAACGTGCCGTTCGTGCACATCCTGCCGGCCGACCAGCTCAACGCGTACGACGTGCTCGTCTCCGACGACATCGTGTTCTCGAAGGGCGCGCTCGACGCGTTCATCGCGGCCAAGTCGGGCGTCGAGTCCAACAAGGAAGAGGTGAACGCATGAGCCAGTCCGCCGCGTTCAACAAGGACCCCCGCGACGTCATCATCTCCCCGGTGGTCTCGGAGAAGTCCTACGGCCTGATCGACGAGGGCAAGTACACCTTCGTGGTCGACCCGCGTTCGAACAAGACCGAGATCAAGCTCGCCATCGAGAAGATCTTCGGCGTCGAGGTCGCGTCGATCAACACGCTGAACCGCCAGGGCAAGACCCGCCGCACGAAGTTCGGCACCGGCAAGCGCAAGGACACCAAGCGCGCGATCGTCACGCTGAAGTCCGGCTCCATCGACATCTTCACGAGCGTCGGCTGAGCCGAAGAAGCGTAGAGGAAACAGACAATGGCTATTCGTAAGTACAAGCCCACGACCCCCGGTCGCCGCGGCTCCAGCGTTGCCGACTTCGCCGAGATCACCCGCTCGACGCCCGAGAAGTCGCTCCTGCGCCCGCTGTCCAAGACCGGTGGCCGCAACAACTCCGGCCGCATCACGACGCGTCACATCGGTGGTGGCCACAAGCGCCAGTACCGTCTGATCGACTTCCGTCGCAACGACAAGGACGGCGTCAACGCCAAGGTCGCTCACATCGAGTACGACCCCAACCGCACGGCGCGCATCGCGCTGCTCCACTTCGTGGACGGCACCAAGCGCTACATCCTGGCCCCGAACAAGCTCTCGCAGGGCGACGTCGTGGAGTCGGGCGCCGGCGCCGACATCAAGCCCGGCAACAACCTGCCGCTGCGCAACATCCCGACCGGTACGGTCATCCACGCCATCGAGATCAAGCCGGGAGGCGGCGCCAAGCTCGCCCGCTCGGCCGGCACCTCGGTCCGCCTCGTCGCCAAGGACGGCCCCTACGCGCAGCTCCGCCTGCCGTCGGGCGAGATCCGCAACGTCGACGCGCGCTGCCGCGCCACGATCGGCGAGGTCGGCAACGCCGAGCAGTCGAACATCAACTGGGGCAAGGCCGGCCGCATGCGCTGGAAGGGCGTCCGCCCGACCGTCCGCGGTGTCGCGATGAACCCGGTCGACCACCCGCACGGTGGTGGAGAGGGCAAGACCTCCGGTGGACGCCACCCGGTCAGCCCGTGGGGTCAGTCCGAGGGACGCACCCGTCGCCCCAACAAGGAGAGCGACAAGCTCATCGTTCGCCGCCGCACCGCCGGTAAGAAGCGCAAGTAGGAGTTGTAGAAGATGCCTCGCAGTCTCAAGAAGGGCCCCTTCGTTGACGACCACCTGCTCCGCAAGGTGTTCACGGCCAACGAAGCCGGCAACAAGAACGTCATCAAGACCTGGTCGCGCCGTTCGATGATCATCCCGGCGATGCTGGGTCACACCATCGCGGTCCACGACGGTCGCAAGCACATCCCCGTGTTCGTGACCGAGACCATGGTCGGCCACAAGCTCGGCGAGTTCGCCCCCACTCGGACCTTCCGCGGTCACGAGAAGGACGACAAGAAGGGCCGTCGCCGCTGACGCGGCGACGAGAAGGAGGAGAGAAATGGTGGAGTCGATCGCACGCGTGCGACACATCCGCGTCACCCCCCAGAAGGCTCGCCGTGTCGTGAACCTGATCCGCGGGAAGCACGCTCAGGAGGCACTGGCCATCCTGAAGTTCGCGCCGCAGGGTGCGTCCGAGCCCGTCTACAAGCTCGTCGCCTCGGCGATGGCCAACGCTCGCGTCAAGGCCGATGCCTCGAACGAGTACCTCGACGACCAGGACCTGATCGTGTCCCGCGCCTTCGTCGATGAGGGAACCACCCTCAAGCGATTCCAGCCCCGTGCTCAGGGTCGTGCCTTCCGCATCAACAAGCGCACCAGCCACATCACCGTCGTGCTGGCCACTCCTGAGGAGGGGACCAAGTAATGGGTCAGAAAGTAAACCCCTACGGTTTCCGTCTGGGAATCACCACCGACCACGTGTCGCGCTGGTTCTCCGACAGCACCAAGAAGGGCCAGCGGTACAGCGACTACCTCGCCGAGGACGTCAAGATCCGCCGACTCCTCGCCACCCAGCTCGACCGTGCGGGCGTCGCCCGCATCGAGATCGAGCGCACCCGTGACCGCGTCCGCGTCGACATCCACACCGCCCGCCCGGGCATCGTGATCGGCCGCCGCGGCGCCGAGGCCGAGCGCATCCGCGCCGACCTCGAGAAGCTCACGGGCAAGCAGATCCAGCTGAACATCCTCGAGGTCAAGAACCCCGAGGCCGAGGCTCAGCTGGTCGCCCAGGGCATCGCCGAGCAGCTCTCCGCCCGCGTGGCCTTCCGCCGCGCGATGCGCAAGGGCCTGCAGGGCGCTCAGCGCGCCGGCGCCAAGGGCGTCCGCATCCAGGTCTCCGGCCGCCTCGGTGGCGCCGAGATGAGCCGCTCGGAGTTCTACCGCGAGGGACGCGTGCCGCTGCACACCCTCCGCGCGAACATCGACTACGGCTTCTACGAGGCGAAGACCACCTTCGGCCGCATCGGCGTGAAGGTCTGGATCTACAAGGGCGACATCACCAACAAGGAGCTCGCCCGCGAGCAGGCGAACAGCAAGTCGTCGCGCCCCGAGCGCAGCGACCGTCCGCGCCGTGCACCCCGCCAGCAGAGCGAGGCGCCCGTCGCAGCAGGAGTTGAGGCATAACCATGTTGATTCCGCGTCGAGTCAAGCACCGCAAGCAGCACCACCCGGGCCGGTCCGGCCAGGCCACCGGTGGCACCAAGGTGTCGTTCGGTGAGTTCGGCATCCAGGCCCTCACCCCCGCCTACGTGACCAACCGTCAGATCGAGTCCGCTCGTATCGCGATGACCCGGCACATCAAGCGCGGCGGAAAGGTGTGGATCAACATCTACCCCGACCGTCCGCTCACCAAGAAGCCCGCCGAGACCCGCATGGGTTCCGGTAAGGGCTCGCCGGAGTGGTGGGTCGCGAACGTCAAGCCGGGTCGCGTCCTCTTCGAGGTCGCCGGCGTCGACGAGCAGCTCGCTCGTGAGGCCATGACCCGTGCCATCCACAAGCTGCCCCTCAAGGCACGCATCATCAAGCGCGAGGAGGGAGACGCGTAATGGCGATCGGATCCAAGGAGCTCGCCCCCGCCGAGCTCGACACCTACGAGGACGAGCGTCTCGTCACCGAGCTGAAGAAGGCCAAGGAGGAGCTGTTCAACCTCCGCTTCCAGTCGGCCACCGGTCAGCTGGACACCAACGGCCGCCTGCGTGCCGTCAAGCGCGACATCGCCCGCATCTACACGGTCATCCGTGAGCGCGAGCTGGGCATCCGCGCCACCCCCGCACCCGTCGAGGCCCCGGCCAAGGCGGAGAAGAAGCCCAAGACCAAGAAGGCCGCCAAGGCCGAGGTCGAGGCGACCGAGTCGAACGAGGAGGCCAAGTAATGGCAACCGTCAATGACAGCGCCGGCCACGAGTCGGCCGCCCACGACGTGAAGGAGGCGGGCGCTCGCGGATACCGCAAGACCCGTCGCGGCTACGTCACCAGCGACAAGATGGACAAGACCATCGTCGTCGAGGTCGAGGACCGGGTGAAGCACCCGCTGTACGGCAAGGTCATCCGCCGTACGTCCAAGGTCAAGGTCCACGACGAGCTGAACTCCGCCGGCATCGGCGACTCCGTCGTCATCAGCGAGACCCGTCCCCTCAGCGCCACCAAGCGCTGGCGCCTGGTCGAGATCCTCGAGAAGGCCAAGTAGGCCGCGGCCTACTTGAGTTAGCAGGAGAGACACATGCTTCAGCAAGAATCCCGAGTCAAGGTCGCCGACAACACCGGCGCCAAGATGCTCCTCACCATCCGCGTCCTCGGAGGCTCCGGCCGCCGCTACGCGGGCCTCGGTGACATCATCGTCGCCACCGTCAAGGACGCGATCCCCGGTGGCAACGTGAAGAAGGGCGACGTGGTCAAGGCCGTCATCGTCCGCACCATCAAGCAGACCCGTCGCGCCGACGGCTCGTACATCAAGTTCGACGAGAACGCCGCCGTCATCCTCAAGAACGACGGGGACCCCCGTGGCACCCGCATCTTCGGACCGGTCGGTCGCGAGCTCCGCGACAAGAAGTTCATGAAGATCGTCTCGCTGGCACCGGAGGTTATCTAGTCATGGCCAAGATCAAGAAGGGTGACCTCGTCCAGGTCATCTCGGGCGCTACCCAGGCCCGCGGCGGAGACCGCGGCAAGCAGGGCAAGGTCCTCGAGGTGCTGGTCGAGCGCAACCGCGTCGTCGTCGAGGGCGTGAACTTCGTCAAGAAGCACGTCCGCGTCGGCCAGACGCAGCGCGGCTCGAAGGAGGGCGGCATCGAGACCGTCGAGGCCTCGATCCACATCTCCAACGTCGCGCTCGTCGACCCGAAGACCAAGAAGCCGACCCGGGTCGGCCACCGCAACGTGGCCGTCACCAAGGACGGCGTGACCAAGACCGTTCGCGTGCGCTACGCGAAGGCGTCGGGTGAGGAACTGTAATGACTGACACCACCGCAGTGGCTGCGAAGGTTCAGCCGCGGCTCAAGGCCAAGTACCAGGCCGACATCATCCCCGCTCTCAAGGAGCAGTTCGGCTTCGGCAACGTCCACCAGGTCCCCGGCCTGGTCAAGGTCGTCGTCAACACCGGTGTCGGTGAGGCGGCCCGCGACGGCAAGATCATCGACGGCGCGGTCAAGGACCTCACCGCCATCACCGGTCAGAAGCCGCAGGTCACCAAGGCCCGCAAGTCCATCGCGCAGTTCAAGCTGCGCGAGGGTCAGGCCATCGGCGCTCACGTCACCCTCCGGGGCGACCGCGCCTGGGAGTTCCTGGACCGCCTGCTCTCGGTGGCGCTGCCCCGCATCCGCGACTTCCGCGGGCTGTCGGACCGCCAGTTCGACGGCAACGGCAACTACACCTTCGGCATCACGGAGCAGTCGATCTTCCACGAGATCGACCAGGACCGCATCGACCGCGTCCGCGGCTTCGACGTGACCGTCGTGACCACCGCCAAGACCGACGACGAGGGTCGCGCGCTGCTCAAGCAGCTCGGCTTCCCGTTCAAGTCGTCGGACAACGCGTAAGCAGCAAGCCTCGAGGCCGGGGGACGGTGAGAACCGCCCTCCGGCCTCGTCGTGCGTCCGCCGCCGGACCGGTCCGTCCTGAGCCGGCGGCGGGCGCCACGCGGGATCCCCGGATCCCGTGCACGATCGGCCCTCGACCGCAGGACCTCGGCCATGTAGCATGGCTCGTTGGCCTGCGTTCGCGCGGCCGCATGGGCGTCGACGTCGTCGGCGCCGTCCCACACCACAGGTCGTCACTCTTGTAAAGGGTGCCGAAACCAGGCGAGAAAGGCACCATCAGCCATGACCATGACTGATCCGGTCGCAGATCTGCTGACCAGAATCCGTAACGCGAACTCCGCGCACCACGACTCCATCACCCTCCCGGGCTCGAAGCTCAAGGCGAACATCGCCGAGATCCTCAAGACCGAGGGCTACATCGCCGACTGGAAGGTCGAGGAGGCGCGCGTCGGCACGACGCTGTCCATCTCCCTCAAGTACGGCCCGAACCGCGAGCGCTCGATCGCCGGCATCAAGCGGGTCTCGAAGCCCGGACTCCGCGTGTACGCGAAGTCGGCCGAGATCCCCACCGTGCTCGGCGGCCTCGGCGTCGCCATCCTGTCCACCTCGAGCGGTCTCCTGACCGACCGCCAGGCCGAGAAGAAGGGCGTGGGTGGGGAAGTCCTCGCCTACGTGTGGTAACCCCTCATGTCGCGTATTGGAAGACTCCCCATCGAGATCCCGGCGGGCGTCGACGTCTCCGTCGCCGGATCCGCTGTGACCGTCAAGGGCCCCAAGGGCGAGCTGACCGTCTCGGTCGCCAGCCCCATCCAGGTGTCCGTCGAGAACGGCCAGGTGCTGGTCTCGCGTCCCGATGACGAGCGCGAGTCGCGCTCGCTCCACGGCCTCACCCGCACGCTCATCGCGAACGACATCATCGGTGTCACGCAGGGCTACTCCAAGGGCCTCGAGGTCGTCGGAACCGGTTACCGCGTGCTGGCGAAGGGCTCGGACATCGAGTTCGCGCTCGGCTTCTCGCACCCGGTCGTCGTCACCCCGCCCGCGGGCATCTCGTTCACGGTCGAGGGCAACAACAAGCTCACCGTGCACGGCATCTCGAAGCAGGCCGTCGGTGAGGTGGCCGCCAACATTCGTAAGATCCGCAAGCCCGAGCCCTACAAGGGCAAGGGCGTGCGCTACGCCGGCGAGGTCGTTCGCCGCAAGGCCGGAAAGAGCGGTAAGTGATCATGGGACTCGGAACCAGAGGAAAGAGCAAGTCCGCTGCGCGCGGTCGTCGTCACGACCGTCTGCGCAAGAAGGTCGTCGGATCCGCCGAGCGCCCCCGCCTCGTCGTCAACCGCTCGGCCCGCCACGTCTTCGTGCAGGTCGTCGACGACGCTCAGGGCCGCACCCTGGCGTCGGCGTCGACCCTCGAGGCCGACCTGCGCGTGTTCGACGGCGACAAGACCGCCAAGGCCCGCAAGGTCGGCGAGCTCGTCGCCGAGCGCGCCAAGAACGCCGGTGTCGAGGCGGTCGTCTTCGACCGCGGAGGCAACAAGTACGCCGGTCGCGTCGCCGCGATCGCCGATGGAGCACGAGAGGCAGGGCTCAACCTGTGAGCGCCGCAGAGAACAAGGAACCCGAGGTCGCCGCTGTGTCGGAGGCCCCCGTCGAGACCGCTGCGTCCACGCAGCCGCAGCAGGAGGCTCGTGAGCCCCGCCGCGGCGGCCGCGACCGCAACCAGGGTGGCCGCGACCGCGGTGGCCGTGACGCCGAGAAGAGCCAGTTCCTCGAGCGCGTCGTGACCATCAACCGGGTGTCGAAGGTCGTCAAGGGCGGTCGTCGCTTCAGCTTCACCGCGCTCGTGGTCGTCGGAGACGGCAACGGACTGGTGGGCGTCGGCTACGGCAAGGCCCGCGAGGTCCCGACCGCCATCTCCAAGGGCGTCGAGGAGGCGAAGAAGAACTTCTTCCGCGTCCCCCGCGTCGCCTCGACCATCCCGCACCCCGTCCAGGGTGAGGCCGCCGCCGGTGTGGTGCTCCTGCGCCCCGCCGCCGCGGGTACCGGTGTCATCGCCGGCGGTCCCGTCCGCGCCGTCCTCGAGTGCGCCGGCATCCACGACGTCCTGAGCAAGTCGCTCGGCTCGTCGAACACCATCAACATCGTCCACGCGACCGTCGAGGCTCTGAAGCAGCTCGAGGAGCCGCGCGCCGTCGCAGCTCGTCGTGGTCTCGACTTCGACCAGGTCGCGCCGGCACGTCTCGTCCGTGCCGAGGCCGACGCCCTCGCCGCCGCGTCCAACGCGAAGGCAGGTGCCTGATGGCCCAGCTCAAGGTGACCCAGATCAAGTCGAAGGTCAGCGAGAAGCAGTACCAGCGCGACACGCTGCGCTCGCTCGGCCTCAGGAAGATCGGTCAGAGCGTCGTCCGCGAGGACAACGCCCAGAACCGCGGATACGTGAAGACCGTCGCCCACCTGGTGAAGGTCGAGGAGATTGACTAATGGCTGAGACGAAGAAGGCCGCCGCCGCGGAGTCCACGACTCCCGCGCAGGCGACCACCACGAAGGGCGCGGCGGCGCCGGCGACCAAGGAGCACGTGCTCAAGGTCCACCACCTCCGCCCCGCTGCCGGAGCCAAGAAGGCCAAGACCCGCGTGGGTCGCGGTGAGGGCTCCAAGGGAAAGACCGCCGGTCGCGGCACCAAGGGCACCAAGGCCCGCTACCAGGTGCGCGTCGGCTTCGAGGGTGGGCAGATGCCGCTGCACATGCGCACCCCGAAGCTCCGCGGCTTCAAGAACCCGTTCCGGGTCGAGTACCAGGTCGTGAACCTGTCCGCTCTCGCGGAGCTCTACCCCCAGGGCGGCGACGTCACCATCGGCGACCTGGTCGCCAAGGGTGCTGTCCGCAAGAACGAGAAGGTCAAAGTCCTCGGGGACGGCGACATTGCGGTTAAGCTGAACGTCGCGGTCGACAAGGTCTCCAGCTCTGCCGAGCAGAAGATCGTCGCTGCGGGCGGATCCATCAAGTAGCACCAGCAGCTTGTCGGTCGAGCTTGTCACGCCGACTCCCTCCGGGAGCGCGTGGCAAGCTCGACCTGTATCCCGCACCACAGAATTGAGCAGGAGACCTTAGGTAGTGTTTGGCGCCGTTGCGCGGATCTTCCGCACCCCCGACCTCCGCCGCAAGATCGGCTTCACCCTCGCGATCGTGGCGATCTTCCGGCTGGGATCCTTCATCCCTGCTCCGTTCGTCGACTTCAGCGCCGTGCAGGCCTGTCTCGCCGGCAACCAGGGCACCTCGGGTCTCTACGAGCTCGTGAACCTCTTCAGCGGTGGAGCACTGCTCCAGCTGTCGATCTTCGCGCTCGGGATCATGCCGTACATCACGGCGTCGATCATCGTGCAGCTGCTGCGCGTGGTCATCCCTCACTTCGAGACCCTGTACAAGGAGGGGCAGTCCGGTCAGGGCAAGCTCACCCAGTACACGCGGTACCTCACCATCGCGCTCGGCGTCCTCCAGTCGACGACGCTGATCACCGTCGCCCGCTCGGGCGCCCTCTTCGGCAACTCCGGCGTCCCGGAGTGCTCGGCGCTCATCATCACCGACGAGTGGTACTCCATCCTCCTCATGGTCATCACCATGACCGCGGGCACCGGCATCATCATGTGGATGGGCGAGCTCATCACCGAGCGCGGCATCGGCAACGGCATGTCGTTGCTGATCTTCACCTCGATCGCCGCCCAGTTCCCCACCTCCCTGTGGTCGATCGCGCAGTCGCGCGGCTTCGAGACCTTCCTCCTCGTCCTCGGCGTGGGCCTCGTGCTCGTGGTCGCCGTGGTCTTCGTGGAGCAGTCGCAGCGGCGGATCCCCGTGCAGTACGCCAAGCGGATGGTCGGCCGCCGCACCTACGGCGGCAACAACACCTACATCCCGATCAAGGTCAACATGGCCGGCGTCGTGCCCGTCATCTTCGCCTCGTCGCTGCTGTACCTGCCCGCGCTCATCGCGCAGTTCAACCAGCCCGCCGCTGGCCAGGAGGCCCCGGTCTGGGTCACCTGGATCACGAACTACCTCACCAAGGGCGATCACCCGCTCTACATGGCGCTGTACTTCCTCCTGATCGTGGGCTTCACCTACTTCTACGTCGCGATCACCTTCAACCCGGACGAGGTCGCCGACAACATGAAGCGCTACGGCGGCTTCATCCCCGGCATCCGCGCCGGCCGCCCGACCGCCGAGTACCTCAACTACGTGCTCACCCGGGTGACGCTGCCCGGATCGGTCTACCTCGGCCTCATCGCGCTCGTGCCCCTCGTGGCCCTCGCGCTGGTCGGTGCGAACCAGAACTTCCCCTTCGGCGGCACGTCCATCCTGATCATCGTCGGAGTCGGCCTGGAGACGGTGAAGCAGATCGACTCCCAGCTGCAGCAGCGCCACTACGAAGGACTCCTCCGATGACGTCGCACCCGATCGGCTTCCGTCTCCTGCTGATCGGCCCTCCCGGCGCAGGCAAGGGGACCCAGGCCGCTCGGCTGAGCGACATCCTCCGGGTGCCCGCCATCTCGACCGGGGACATCTTCCGCGCGAACGTCGCCAACGAGACCGAGCTCGGTCTCCAGGCGAAGGCTTACCTCGACAACGGGCGCTACGTGCCGGACGAGCTGACCAACGCGATCGTGCACGACCGCCTCCAGGAGGCGGACGCGTCGACCGGGTTCCTGCTCGACGGCTACCCGCGCACCACGGAGCAGGTCGACGAGCTCGACCGCATCCTCGCCGCGGACGACAACCGGCTCGACGCGGTCGTCCAGCTGACGGCCGATCCCGACGAGGTCGTCGGCCGCCTGCTCAAGCGCTCGCTCGAGCAGGGGCGCAGCGACGACACCGAGGACGTCATCCGGCGCCGACTCGCGCTCTACGAGGAGCAGACCGCTCCGCTCATCGACGTCTACGCGGCCCGCGGGCTCGTGGTCGTGGTCGACGGCCTCGGGCCGGTCGACGAGGTGACCGAGCGGATCGTCGTCGCCCTCGAGGGCCACCGCGTGGGCCGCCTCGACACCCCGGCCGCCTGAGCCGTGGCGTTCCGCTCCTCGCTCTACAAGACGCCCGCGCAGCTGCGGTCGATGCTCGCTCCGGGCCTCGCCACGGCCGCCTCGCTCGACGCGGTCCGCGCGGCGGTCCGCCCGGGCGTCACCACGCTCGAGCTCGACGCGATCGCCGAGGCGGCGATCGTCGCGCTCGGCGGCCACTCGAACTTCCAGCTCGTCCCGGGCTACCGGCACACGATCTGCGCCTCGGTCAACGACGAAGTGGTCCACGGCATCCCCGGCGGGCGCGTGCTCGAGCCGGGCGACCTGGTCTCCATCGACAGCGGCGCCGAGATCGACGGCTGGAACGGCGACTCCGCGATGACGGTGGTCCTGCCCGATCCCTCCCGCCCGGAGGAGGTCGCGGCACGCGCCGAGCTCTCGCGGGTGACCGAGGGATCCCTGTGGCGGGGGATCGCCGCCCTCGCCTCCGCCCGCCATCTCAACGAGGTCGGCGCGGCGATCGAGGAGTACATCGAGGACGAGGCCGAGCGCTCGGGCCGCGTCTACGGCATCCTCACCGACTACATCGGCCACGGCATCGGGCGCACCATGCACGAGGCTCCGCCGGTCTTCAACTACCGGGTGCGCCAGCGCGGCCCCGAGGTGAAGCCGGGACTCGTCGTCGCGATCGAGCCGATGGTCACCGCGGGCAGCGCCGAGACCTTCGTCCGCGAGGACGAGTGGACGGTCGCGACCGAGGACAGCAGCATGGCCGCCCACTGGGAGCACTCCGTCGCCGTGCACCACGACGGCATCTGGGTCACCACGCTCGCCGACGGCGGCGCGGCCGGCCTCGCCCCCTACGGGATCGTGCCGACGCCCTTCGCCTAGAGGCCCCAACGCGGAGCTCCTCCGATCCGATGCGGAGGAGGCTCCTCGTGGCCTCTCGCGCCCGGCGGGGGTCCGTCGGGCGCCCACGAAGCGCGGGAGCGGGAGGACGACAGCGCCCTCCGGCTCCACCCGGAGTGCGGGTGTCGGCTAGCTGTCGATCACCCGCACCAGCTCCTCGATGAAGCCGCCGAAGTCCGTGGAGCGCCGGATGAGGCGCTGCACCTCCGCCCGGTCGGCGAACACCTCGACGAACTGGTCGAACACCGACTGGAAGGTGCTGCGGCCGGCCGAGGCGAACGCGATCATCGCGATCACGTTCACCCGCTGCTCGCCCCACTCCATCGCGGTGTCGTTCACGACGATCGCGATGGAGGTGCGGCGGGCGCTCATCGCCATCGCGTGCGGGACCGCGAGGTTGTCGGTGAACGCCGTGGAGCTCATCCGCTCGCGCTCGATGGCGCCGTCGACGTAGTCCTCGTCGATGATGCCGCCGGCGATCATCCGCTCGCCCAGCATCCGGATCATCGCCGCCTCGTCGCGCGCGTGCACGTTGCGGAAGAACAGCTCCTCGTCGAAGAACTGCAGCAGCTCGTCCTTGATCTGCGCGCGGCGGCGGTGCCGGCGGACGCGGGCGATGGCCCGGCGCACCGTCTCGACGTCGTGGTCGGTGAGGAACGGCTGCACGACCACGACGTCATCGGACGCGGGGCGCTCGTCGATCGTGGTGATCACGAGGTCGGCGGTGAGCCGGTCCCAGTCGACGTCGCTCCGCGTGATCAGCGAGCGCACCTCCACCTCGGTGCCGAGCGAGCGCTCGACGCGCAGGCGCAGCATGTGAGCGAGGTCGTAGTAGTTGGGGCAGACGATCACGCAGGACAGACGCTCCTCCCGCCGGGACACCCGCTCGAGGAACGAGCCGACGTGGAGGGCGATGTAGGCGATCTCGTCCTCGTTGACCACGACGCCCCGCCGGCGCTGCAGCCCGCTCGCCAGGAACACGGCGATCTCGTAGGTCATCGGGTAGCTGGTCTTGATCGAGCGGGTGAGCGGGTTGCGGGAGTAGCCGCCCTCGGCGGCCCGGGCGATCAGGTTCCGCACGTGCAGGGCGAGGCGGACGATGAAGCCCTCGTCGTCGAGGTCGACCAGGTACTCGCGGTTGACGTCGGCGACGAGCTCGCGGACGACGGCGAGGTCCTCCGGGTCGAGGTAGTTCTCGACCACGGCGGCGACCGGCTCGTTCTGCCCGGGCGTCGCCACCCGCGTCGTCATCAGGATCGCGAGCTGGGCGAGCTCGGCGTCGGTCAGGCGCGTCGCGAAGTGCCGTTCCACCAGCTCCGCCAGCAGGGCCGCGAGCTCGCCGTGGATCGCGGGGGAGGGGCGGGAGCCGGAGGGGTCCCCGATGCCCCGGGCGACGCGGTCGACGGCGATCGCGATGTGGAGGAGGACGCTGTTCACGCCGTAGTCGTTGATGTAGTAGCCGCGGGTCTCGAGCTCGGCCAGCAGCTCGGTCTTGAAGGCGCCGAGGCCGGGGGAGGCGAACTCGCGCTGGACGTCGTCGAGCGTGAAGACGCCCTGCGCGCTCTCGTCGCGGAACATCCGCGAGATCAGGCGGCGGCGGGCCTCCTCGCTGCCCTCGAGGCGCACCGACGGGCCGCGCCGGACCAGCCCGAGGCCGGCCTCGTCGGCGAGGGCCTTCACCCGGCGCAGATCGGCGTCGACGGTCGACTCGCTCACCGACAGCGCGTCAGCGAGGGCGAAGACGTCCAGGCCCTCGTCGGAGTCGACCAGGCGGCGGACGATGCTGTACAGCCGGTCGCGCGGGGTGTCGGGCTCGACGTCGCGGCTGCGCTGCGCCTCCAGGTAGGCCGCGTACGCCTCGCGCGCGAGCCGGTAGCCGTTCGCGGAGGACTCGACCGGCTCCAGCGGGGCGGCCTGCGCCTTCACCGCGGTGACGTAGCTCCGGACGCTGCGGGTGGTGACTCCGAGCCTGTCGGCGAGCTCGTGCGCCGTCACCCAGCCGTCGGCGCGGGAGAGGTACTCCAGCAGTCGTTCGCGGTTGTCAGGCATCAGGCTCCAGGCGTGCGGTCGGGGCGGGCGCCGGGAGCGCCACGACCCTGCCGCGGGCCCGCAGGACGCGGGCGGCGAGTCGTACGTCCCGTCAGTCAATCACCCCGGCGACGCGCCCGGGAGCCCCCGCGCCGCGGGTGGAAGGGGCCGTCTTCCGCCCCCGCGGAAGATTGTCTGCTGGAGGGTGCCGCCCCTCCGAGGGGATGCTTGGATGAATCACGACCCGGACGCGAGGAGGCGAACGAGGTGCGGAAGATCCTGATCGTCTGCGGTGCAGGCGCGTCGAGCACGTTCCTGGCCCACCGGCTGCGAGCGGGCGCGAAGGAGCGCGGCATGGATGCCGTGTTCCGCTCCGAGACCCTCACCGGTCTCGACCACTCCCTCCCCGAGGCCGACGTCCTCCTCGTGGGGCCGCACCTCGAGTCGCAGTTCGACGGACTCCGCCACCGTGCGGAGCTCGTGGGAGCCGCGGCCGCCCTCCTCCCGCCCGATGTCTTCGGAGCGCACGGTGCCGATGCCGTGCTCGAGACCCTGCCCGTCCTCTTCGCCGCTCGCGCGGTCGTCGCAGGCGCGGACGGGGACTCCTCCACCCGCCCGGTCCGTCCGGGCGAGCCCGACTCCGGGCACCACTGATGCAGTCGCGACTGCAGGATCAAGGAGAAACGTTCATGGTCGAGCGCACCGTGCAGGTTGCATCGTCGAAGGGCCTCCACGCCCGCCCCGCCTCGCTCTTCAGCCAGGCCGCGGCGAAGTCGGGTCAGAAGGTCCTCGTCGCCAAGGGCGACGCGACCCCGGTCAACGCCGCGTCGATCCTCGGGATCATCTCGCTCGGCATCGAGCACGGCGACGAGCTCACCGTCAGCGTCGAGGGCGACAACGAGCAGGCCGTGCTCGAGGAGCTCGCGACCTTCCTCACCACCGACCACGACGCGTGACGCGGAGCGTCACGCAAGGCGGCCGGCCCCGGCGCCCACGGCGCCGGTAGCCGCGGCAGCCCCTGGAGCGTGACGGCGACCCTCACCGGGTCGCATCAGGCGCCTGCGAGACCCGGCCCCGCCGGCCCCACGCCGCCGCGCGCAGATCAAGGACGAGCTGCTGCAGTTCTTCGACGAGGAGCTGTTCTTCCGCAACGTGCACGCGCGCGACGAGGCGGCGATCATCCGCTCGCCCAGCATCCGGATCATCGCCGGCGGC
>NZ_PSVI01000128.1:0-748 GCF_002931415.1 Rathayibacter sp. AY1E8 | reverse complement strand
CGCACCGCCCGGGCGAGGAGCACCTCGAGGTGACGCTGTGGGCTGACCCCGCCCGCGGCGGCTACGCCAAGCTCGTGACCGCAGGAGGAGTGCTGCGCGACGAGTCGGCGGGCCTCCGGGCGGCGCTGGACGAGCTCAGCGCGTCGGTCGCGGCCGACCGCGCCTCGTCCGAGGCGGCGGGTGCGACGGCCGCCGAGCAGGCCGCCGACACCGCGGCGGCTCTCGACGAGCGCGTCCGCGGGGTCGAGCTCGAACTGCGGGCGGTCACCCGGCGCCTCGCGGAGGCGCTCGACCGCTGAGGCGGCGAGGCCCGGTCCTCGCGGCGATCAGGCGGGGACCGCCGTCCGCGCGAGCAGCTCGGCGATACGACCGGTGCAGCCGCCGCAGCCCGTGCCGGCGCGGGTCGCCCGCCCGACGCAGGCGACCGTCCCGTGTCCCGCCGCAGCCGCATCGGTGATCACCGCCGCCGTCACGCCGTTGCACCAGCAGACCGTGGCATCGGGGGCGAACGGATCGCCGGTCGCCGCGGCGCCCGCATCCGGGGCGTCCAGACGCAGGAGGCTCGACCGGTCCGCCGGCAGCTCCGAGCCCCGCTCGAAGAGGAGGCTGAGCTCGGCGCCGACCCGGGGCAGACCCACCGAGACGAACCCGCGCAGCACTCCTCCTGCGGTCACGAGCTTGGCGTAGCCGCCGCGGGCGGGGTCAGCCCACAGCGTCACCTCGAGGTGCTCCTCGCCCGGGCGGTGCG
>NZ_PSVI01000127.1:0-811 GCF_002931415.1 Rathayibacter sp. AY1E8 | reverse complement strand
CCACTCCTACCAGCCTTTACAACGGTATGAGTGTAGTGATTATCAAGTTATCGGCTTATTAGTACCGGTCAGCTCCGACAGTCTTTAGTCCTGTCTTCCACATCCGGCCTATCAACCCAGTCGTCTGGCTGGGAGCCTCTCCCCCGAAGGGATGGAAATCTCATCTCGAAGCCGGCTTCCCGCTTAGATGCTTTCAGCGGTTATCCGTTCCGAACGTAGCTAATCAGCGGTGCTCCTGGCGGAACAACTGACACACCAGAGGTTCGTCCATCCCGGTCCTCTCGTACTAGGGATAGATCTTCTCAAATTTCCTGCGCGCGCAGCGGATAGGGACCGAACTGTCTCACGACGTTCTAAACCCAGCTCGCGTACCGCTTTAATGGGCGAACAGCCCAACCCTTGGGACCTACTCCAGCCCCAGGATGCGACGAGCCGACATCGAGGTGCCAAACCATGCCGTCGATATGGACTCTTGGGCAAGATCAGCCTGTTATCCCCGAGGTACCTTTTATCCGTTGAGCGACAGCGCTTCCACAAGCCACTGCCGGATCACTAGTCCCGACTTTCGTCCCTGCTCGACTTGTCAGTCTCACAGTCAAGCTCCCTTGTGCACTTACACTCGCCACCTGATTGCCAACCAGGTTGAGGGAACCTTTGGGCGCCTCCGTTACTCTTTGGGAGGCAACCGCCCCAGTTAAACTACCCATCAGGCACTGTCCCTGAACCCGATTAGGGTCCGAAGTTAGATATCCAGAGTGACCAGAGTGGTATTTCAACAATGACTCCACGAACACTAGCGTGCCCGCTTCAA
>NZ_PSVI01000126.1:0-823 GCF_002931415.1 Rathayibacter sp. AY1E8 | reverse complement strand
CCGCTGCGCGAGCACGGCCAGATCGGTGTCGGTGACGGGCCGGCCCTGGCAGGCCTTCCGGACGCCGCTGACGATCTTCTCGCGGCTGAACGGCTCCACGACTCCGCTGCGCTTGATCACGACGAGGCTCGCGGTCTCGGTCGTCGAGAAGCGCCGGCCGCACGACGGGCACTGCCGGCGGCGGCGGATCGAGAGGCCGTCGTCGCTCGTGCGCGAGTCGATCACTCGGGAGTCGGGGTGCCGGCAGAAGGGGCAGAACATCGAGGGCCTCTCGGTCTCAGGCGAAGCGGGCGTCGACGGCGTCGCCGTGGGCGGGCAGCGCCTCGGCGTCGCTGAGAGCGCGGATGTGCGGGGCGACGCGCTCGAGCGCACCGCGGTCGTACGAGATCAGCTGCTGCGGCCGGAGGAAGGTGTAGGCGCCGAGCCCGGAGGAGAAGCGCGCCTGCCCGAGGGTCGGGAGCACGTGGTTGGAGCCGGCGAGGTAGTCGCCCAGGCTCACCGGGGTGGTCGGGCCGAGGAAGATCGCGCCGGCGTCGTGGATCCGCTCGGCGGTCGCGACGGGGTCGGCCGTGTGCAGCTCGAGGTGCTCGGGGCCGTAGGCGTCGCTGAACGCGCAGGCGAGCTCGAGGTCGTCGACGATCACGAGCGCGGACTGCGGGCCGTCGAGTGCGATGGCCACGCGCTCCGCGTGGCGGGTGGCAGCGGCCTGGGCGGCGACCTCGCGCTCGACGGCGGCGGCGAGCTCGGCGCTGTCGGTGACCAGGACCGCGGAGGCGGCCTCGTCGTGCTCGGCCTGGCTGACCAGGTCTGCGGCGACCAGGCG
>NZ_PSVI01000125.1:0-842 GCF_002931415.1 Rathayibacter sp. AY1E8 | reverse complement strand
TCGACGCGGCCAAGACCCAGGCGCAGAACCTCGACGAGCAGCGCACCCGCTGGTCCGACCCGGCGTTCATCCGCGCGCAGGCCCGCGAGCGGCTGTACTTCGTGATGCCCGGCGAGGTGAGCTACCTCGTGCTCGACGACGTGACGCTCGCCCAGCAGGCGCAGCAGCCCGCGAGCGACACGGTGCAGGAGACCCCGAGCGACTGGGCCGGCTCCCTGCTGTCCTCGATCGCGGTCTCGGGCCTCGGCGAGCCGACCGCCGACGAGCTGACACCGACTCCGTAGCTCCCGCCCGACCCCGTCGCTCCCGCCCGGCCCCGCGTACACTGGAGCGTCCTCCCGGCCGTCCGTCCTCTGGAGCCCCCGTGACCACGCCCCCCTTCGATCCGCCGTCCGAGCGCGACATCGCGGTCGTCTCCGCCCAGCTGGGCCGTCCCGCCCGGGACGTCGTCGGGATCAGCGCACGCTGCGTCTGCGGCGACCCGACGGTGGTCTCCACGAGCCCCCGCCTGTCCGACGGCACGCCGTTCCCCACCTTCTACTACCTGACCCACCCCGCCGCGACGGCCGCGATCTCGCAGCTCGAGGCCACCCAGGTCATGGTCGAGTACAACGCGATGCTCGCCGAGGACGAGGAGCTGCGCGAGGCGTACGCCGCTGCGCACCGGGCGTTCCTGGCCGACCGCGAGAGCGTCGGCTCCGTCCCCGAGATCGCGGGCATCTCCTCCGGGGGCATGCCCTCGCGGGTGAAGTGCCTCCACGCCCTCGCCGCGCACGCCCTCGCGGCGGGCCCCGGCGTTAATCCGATCGGCGATCTGGCCCTGGCCCGCGCCGACTGGTCTC
>NZ_PSVI01000124.1:0-910 GCF_002931415.1 Rathayibacter sp. AY1E8 | reverse complement strand
ATCGGAGCTGTCGAGCACCACCAGGAGAGCAACGAGGCGTACTTCGCGCACACCGCGGGCCTGCGCGCGGTCAGCCCGTCGACTCCCAACGACGCCTACTGGATGATCCAGGAGGCCATCGCCTCGGACGACCCCGTCATGTTCTTCGAGCCCAAGAGCCGCTACTGGCCCAAGGGCGACGTCGACCTCAGCGGTTCCGCCGCGCCGCTGCACGCCAGCCGCGTCGTCCGCCAGGGCACCGAGGTCACGCTGGTCGGCTGGGGCCCGATGGTCGCGGTCCTCCTCCAGGCCGCCGAGCTCGCGGGCGAGGAGGGCACGAGCGTCGAGGTCGTCGACCTGCGCTCGCTCTCCCCGATCGACTGGGAGCCGCTGCTCGCGTCGGTCCGCAGGACCGGCCGGCTCGTCGTCGCGCAGGAGGCGTCCGCGAACGTGAGCCTCGGCTCCGAGATCGCGGCGACCGTCACCGAGCGCGCCTTCTTCTCGCTGGAGGCGCCGGTCCTCCGGGTCGCCGGCTTCGACACCCCCTTCCCGCCCGCCAAGGTCGAGAAGCTCTTCCTCCCCGACGTCGACCGCGTGCTCGAGGCCGTCGACCGCTCGCTCGCGTACTGACGCGCGCGACATCCGCCCGCACGAGCCCACAGGAGTCCCCCCGATGACAGAGCAGTTCCTCCTCCCCGACGTCGGCGAGGGCCTCACCGAGGCCGAGATCGTGGCCTGGAAGGTCAAGGTCGGCGACGAGGTGGCCGTCAACCAGGTCCTCGTCGAGATCGAGACCGCCAAGTCGCTCGTCGAGCTCCCCTCGCCGTTCAGCGGCACCGTGGTCGACGTGCTCGTCGACGAGGGCCAGACGGTCGACGTCGGCACCGCGATCATCACCGTCCAGGCCGGAGCCGGCTCGATCGGCTCCGAG
>NZ_PSVI01000123.1:0-934 GCF_002931415.1 Rathayibacter sp. AY1E8 | reverse complement strand
CCCCGCGCCCGAGTACGGCGCCCCCGAGCACGACCGGCCGCAGGACACCCGCGCGGCCCGCCCGCAGGACGAGGAGACCCGATGACGGACGACGACCGCACCCCCGGCGATTCGGGGACGCCGAGCTCCGGGAACGACTGGGGCAGCCGCGAGCCCGCGGCGGGCTCCGGCACGCCGAGCGGCGGCTCGAGCGGCGGCACCGGCCGCGGCGACGGCTCCACCCGCACCGCTCCCCACCGCTCCCGGAGCGTCGGCATCAGCGGCATCGCGAAGAACCGCCGCGGCCTGCTCATCGGCGGTGCGGTCGCGGTCGGCGCGGTCGGCCTCGCTGTGGCCCTCGCGAACGGCGGCCCCTCGACCGACGGCGTCGTCGCCACGGGAGCCGACGGCCAGGACTACGTCATCCCCGAGAACGCCGAGCGCCCCGTCTACGCGAGCCGTGAGGACTGCCTCGCCGACGTGCGGGAGCAGATCGCCCAGCTCCAGGCGCAGGGCGAGGAGGTCGGCGACGACCCCGAGCAGCTGTGCGAGGCCACCGACGAGTACCGCGGGCACTACGCCGGCGGCTTCTGGCTCGGCCCGCTGATCTTCGCGTCCTCGCGCTGGAACTCGACGCGGGCGACCAGCTGGGCGCCCGTCGCGTCCGGTGGCTTCGCGGCCCGCGGAGCGACCCAGCCCGACGTCGTGCAGCGCGCGCCGGCGGGCTCGACCGTCGGCTCGAAGGCGACCCTCTCGGGCGGCTTCGGCTCCTCCGGCAAGTCCGGCTTCGGCTCCACCGTCGGCGGCTGACCGCAGCGCACCTCCGCCCTCGCGCCCGGGACGCGGGGCGAGACATCCGCCGAGACACCGCTCGCACGCCGGCCGTCTCGACGATCACGGGGACGGCTCGCCGCCGCTCCCTCTCTCAGGAGGAGGGCGTCGCGCTCGGGAAGAA
>NZ_PSVI01000122.1:0-939 GCF_002931415.1 Rathayibacter sp. AY1E8 | reverse complement strand
CCGCCCCCGTGAGCAGACGGTCGAACTCGTCGGGAGCGGCGACCCGGCCGAGGTCGACCACTCCGAGCTTCGAGGAGTCCGCGACCACGACCCGGCGGGTCGCCGCCTGCAGCATCCGGCGCTTCAGGGTCGCCTCCGGGAGGTTGACGTTGGTGACGCCGGCCTCGGGGTGCACGCCGGTGCAGCCGATGAAGGCGATGTCGGCGCGGATCCGCTCGAGCAGCTCGGACGCGAGCGGCTCGACCAGCGAGTGCTGCAGCGGCCGCAGAGTGCCCCCGGTGACGACGACCGTGAAGCGCGGGATGGCCGGCTCGAGCGCCAGCGCCGTGGAGAGGCCGTTCGTGATCACCGTGACGTCGCGCAGCTCCTCCCGCGCCACGAGCGCGTGCGCGATGGCGAGCGGGGTGGTGCCCACGTCGAGCACGATGCTCTGCCCGGAGGAGACGGAGGCGGCGGCCTCCTCGCCGATCGCGGCCTTCTCGTCGGAGGCGGCGCTCAGGCCCTCCTCGAGCGAGCGCTCGCCGGTGGGTCTCGGCGCCGGGATCGCCCCGCCGCGCACCCGCTGGAGGACGCCCTCGCTCGCGAGCAGGGCGAGATCGGAGCGGACGGTGACGACCGAGACCCCGAGCATGTCGGCCATCGGGGCGACCCCGACGAAGCCCGAGCTCTCGGCGGCCAGGCGCAGCCGCAGCCGGCGCTCGATCGCCGACGTGGACTCCTGCTCGCCGTCCGTCCTCATCCGCCCATCGTGCCCGCGGTCGAGTGGACTTGTCAAAGCGAAAACGAGCTTTCCTTTTCGAAGGTGCGGCCCTAGTCTGACTCCTGCCATGAACGAAGCGATCACCCTCTCCGCCGGCGTCGTCAAGCGCCCGCACACGCTGGCCGACGGCCGCGAGCTCCTCTACTTCGACGACGCCGACACGACGCTCCCCCCGGAGC
>NZ_PSVI01000121.1:0-943 GCF_002931415.1 Rathayibacter sp. AY1E8 | reverse complement strand
CGCGATCCAGGTGCCCGAGCGGCCCGAATGGGCCAAGCGCGACAAGCTCGCCTTCGAGCGCGACATGCTCGGGCTCTACGTGTCCGACCACCCGCTCGCCGGACTCGAGACCGAGCTCGCCAAGCACTACAGCACCACGATCGCCGACCTGTTGATCTCGGAGACGATCGCCGACGGCGAGACCGTGGTCGTCGCGGGCCTCGTCACGAGCGTCCAGCACCGCATGGCCAAGGCCTCCGGCAACCAGTACGGGATGATCCAGGTCGAGGACTTCGGCGGCGAGATCACCTGCATGTTCATGGGGAAGGCGTACCAGGAGTTCGCCCCGGCGCTCACGAACGACTCCATCGTCGTCGTCAGAGGCCGCGTCAGCATGCGCGACGACGGGATGAACCTGCACGCGTTCAGCCTGTTCGCCCCCGAGATGAGCCAGGACGGCGACTCGGGACCGCTCACCGTCTCGATGCCCGAGTCGCGCGCGACCACCGACACGGTCTCGCAGCTCAGCGACGTGCTCATCCGCCACTCCGGCCAGACCGAGGTGCGGCTGAAGCTCATCAAGGGCGACACGGCCCGCGTGTTCGAGGTGCCGTTCCCCGTGCGCATCACCCCGGACCTCTTCGGCGAGCTGAAGAGCCTGCTGGGGCCGAACTGTCTGTATTGAATTCCGAGCCGGTCCCTGCCCGGCTCGGCGCGGTCGGCTGGGGAGGGTGGCCGGGTTCGTGAGAGCGTCGTGCGTCCGGCTACGACGATCCGCTGGCACGCGGATCGCCGGTTCGCCGGGCCTGTGGCGAGCCGGTCCCCGACCGGCTCGGCGCGGTCGGCTGGGGAGGGTGGCCGGGTTCTCAAGGGCGTCCTGCGTACGGCTACGACGATCCGCTGACACGCGGATCGCCGGTTCGCCTCGGAGGGTGCGGCGAGAGGGTGGCGGATCGGAGTGCGA
>NZ_PSVI01000120.1:0-948 GCF_002931415.1 Rathayibacter sp. AY1E8 | reverse complement strand
GCCCCCCTCCTCGCGAACGCCGGTCTCACTCCGCTCGCCGCGCTGGTCGGCCCGGCCGTGTTCGGAGCGGTGGCGCTGGTCCTCGCCGGTGAGCTCGCCGTCGTCGCGGTTCTCGCGCGGCGGCGATGAGTGCGCGCCTCCTACACTCGGGAGGGTCGGGAGAACGGGGGGCCGCCGGTGCTGAGCGAGAACGCGATCGCGCTGTACCTGCACGCGTCCGTGCGCGGAGACTGGTCGCTCGAGAGCGCGTCGGACGAGCTCGGCGTCACCGTCGACGGCCTCCGCGAGGCGCGCGACGAGCTGATCGGGCTCCGGCTGCTCGCTCCGCTGCACGCGGGGGCGGAGTCGCTCGCCACGGCCGCACCGGACATCGCCCTGGCCGAGCTGATCGCCGACGACGAGCGGCGCCTCCTCGAGCTGCAGACCGGGATCACCCGCCGCCGCAGCGAGCTGATGGCCCTCGTCCCCGCCTACCGGAGCGCCCGCAGCGCCCTCGCCGCCGCGGAGCAGGTGGAGGTGATCGAGGACCCGGCGACCGTCCTCCGGCTGCTCCTCGACCTGCAGCGCGGAGCCTCGGAGGAGGTGCTGATCGCCGCTCCCGGCACCAGCAGCGTGGAGCGGCACGAGGCGAGCGACGCCGTCGACCGCGAGCTGCTCGGGCGCGGCATCGCGAGGCGGACGCTGTACCACGACCGCCGCCGCGACAACGCGGCCCTCCGGCGCTCGGTCGCGGAGCTCGAGCCGCTGGGCGCGCGGTTCCGGACCCTCCCGACGCTGCCCTTCCGGCTGGTGGTCTTCGACCGCTCCCTCGCGATCGTCGCCCGCTCCCGGGACGAGGACGACCGCGCCGCCCTGGTCGTCCGCTCCTCCGAGCTCGCGGCGACCCTGGCGCGCGTGTTCGACGCGGCGTGGGAGTTCGCAGCGCCCCTGCACGCGGCAGGTGCCGAG